>NZ_JARVRU010000013.1:0-73917 GCF_030209535.1 Lysinibacillus sp. fls2-241-R2A-57 | reverse complement strand
AACAAAAAATGTTTTCTGTGCGAAAGCGAAGTGCTAACGTAGCGGCAGCAACAAAAAATGTTTTCTGTGCGAAAGCGAAGTGCTAACGTAGCGGCAGCAACAAATGTTTTCTGTAGCGAAAGCGAAGCGTCAGCTACAATTACGCCAAGGCGAGATTGATATAAGTTGACCTTCGTTCCGACTGGGCGACTCCTGGGGATCAATCAGTGTCACAGGTGAGACCATAAAGCGAGCAAGGGAGGGGAGGAAGGCACATCGGACGCCCTCCCAGTCGGAATGGAAATCAACCACACGTTTTGGTGATGAGCCAGAGTGAAATTAAGAATGCTCTTTTTTTGTTTTGGGAAATTTCGTAAATTACTGCAAATTTTAAGATGAAGACCACTCCGTTTATTTCTTGTTTTGTACAGAAATTCGTAATAAAAAACGCTTTTAAAACATTTTTAGACTATTGACAAAATGAAAAATAGGGATTAAGATGGCGGTGAAATTAAATAAAACCTCGTTAGGTGAGGCTCCTATACAAACATAGGCCACTGCCCAGAAATATCGAAAGATGCCCATGGGTAGAACAGGAACTGTCGGATTAAGGCTTTTCTTAAGGTGGCTAAGGGATGAATTTATTTCTTTACGGTGTATAGTGCTAAAACTCGACTAGGGGGAGTCGAAAGTGCTTTTTGTTCTACTTTATTTTTTTATGCACTTTTTTAAACCCTCTAGGACTTCTGGAGGTTTTTTTATTTCTTAAAAAAGAATCTTATTACACATTGCTATATGGGTTAAAACTTTTTTAGCAGGAAGAATAAGAGTTCGCATTTAGAAAGGAGGGGGTCAAAATGGAGAGTCCTAGTATGACCGATGGAGATAGTAGGATTAAAAAACTTAGATCTGTTTTAATTCAACAGATTAGGAGGGCGATTCGATGCTTAAAATTTATAAGAGAAGCGGAGAAGGGCTATTACAAGAACAGCCCAAGATCGTTCAGGGTAGCTGTGTATATCTCACTAACCCGTCAGAAGATGAAATTCGGTACGTTGTTGACCACCTTGGCGTACCTACTGACTTTATCAATGACTCCCTCGATAAAGATGAACGATCACGTGTAGAAAAAAACGGAAATGATTTTTTGTTGATTGTCAATGTACCAATAAAAATGCCAAATGGTGACGCTGAACCATACAGGATAATTCCGATTGGTATTATTCAAACAAGTGATGTAATTGTTATAATTTGTCGCGACAATCATCCGATTTTACAAGAGTTTAGCGATATTCTTGTTAAGGATATTTATACCAATATGAGCGCATCTTATGTTTTACAGCTATTGCTTGTTTCTGCCCGTTACTATTTACATTGCCTTGATGATGTTAATCGACAAATTATTATAGCTGAAAAAATTATACAAAAATCGATAAAAAACAGAGAAGTGTATACTTTGCTTAATATAAATAAAAGTCTTGTTTATTTCTCAAAGGCGCTAAAAGTCAATCTAGTGATGCTGAAAAAATTGTCGAGAGTGCTGAACTTGGAGACGAACGAAGAAGCTGAAAAAAGGATACAAGCTACTTTTAATGAAATGCAGCAAGCATTCGATATATCACAAATTTACAACGAAAATTTAAGTAATTTGATGGACGCATATTCTGGGGCGATTGAAATTAACCTTAGTGTCGTGCTAAAAGTTTTAACTGCTTTTACGATTATTTTGACGTTTCCGACGATGATCGCCACAGTATACGGAATGAATTTCCCTTTGCCAATGCAGGATGAAGGATACGCATTAGCCGTTATAATGTCCATCTCCACAGGTATTAGTTTAGTGACAGGGTGGATTTTTTACAAAACAAAGCTATTTTAGAAGAGAAAGTGAGGAAAAAAGATGCTTACGATATACCGAAGCGATTCATCAGGTCAATTGCAACCGATATCCGAAATTGTTCATAACACGTTGCTTTATCTTGTTGATCCGACAGATGCGGAAATTTCTCAAATTTCAAATAAACTTAATATTACGAAAAATTTCATTCGTGATTCCCTAGACATTAATGAGCGACCTCGGATTGAAAAAGATGATTCGTCAACGGTCATCATTCTCAATTCTCCTGTTGTTATGAATGAGGAACATTTGTACGAAGAAATTCCTTATCGGACGATACCGATCGGAATCATACATGTGAAAGATCATTTGGTGATTGTCACAAAAAAAGACAATCCGTTATGTAGAGACTTGTTTTTAGGGAAGTACGGAACATTTCAAACACATATGAAGACGCGAATAACATTGCTGCTATTTGAAGCAATTGCCCAGTCGTATCTCGATTTTCTCAAACGTATAAAAGTACAGGTTGGACGATTACAACAAGAATTGAAAGAATCCCATAACAACCGTGAGCTTTTCGGATTGATTAATATCAATAAAAGTGTAGTTTATTTTTCTACTTCTTTGAAAGCTATGCATAATGTTTTTTTACACCTTTCCAAAGGACAAGATATAAAACTATATAAAGAAGATGAGAAAATGCTGCAAAATGCGCTAGTTGACCTTGAACAAGCAGCGGAAGTAACGGAAATGCGTAGTCTTAGTTTAAGTAATTTGATGGATGCGTATGCGGCAATCATTCATAATAACCTAAACAGCGTTTTGAAAATACTGACTACCATTACTATTGTACTAATGATTCCGACTATTATTGGAAGTGTTTTCGCCATGAATGTTCCATTGCCTTATGAAGAAGAACCATTCATGTTTGTAGGAATTATTGGGCTTATTGTAGGGCTCACTGCAGGGCTTATCTACGTATTTTACAAAACAAAATTTTTACGTTTATAATCTTTTCGTACCGTATATAAGAAAGGATGTGTAGCAAATTGCTTTTAATATACAAAAGTAATGCTGAAGGTAAGTTTGAGCAAACATCAAGTATTGGTTATAACAGTTGGCTTCATCTCGAAGCACCGACATCCAGTGAAATTGAACATGTGGCGGCAGCTCTTGCTGTTCCAAGTGATTTTTTAACTGATTCACTTGATATAGAAGAACGCCCGCGAATTGAAGAACGTGACGGGGCTGTCTTGTTTGTTATTCATATCCCTTACGATCAAATAGATGTCGAGAGTTCCTCTCACGACGTAAAATATCGAACAATTCCTATGGGTATCATTCACACTAAAAATCATCTGATTACGATCTGTAGAGAAGAGCTACCTTTTATGAAAGACCTTTTTAATGGTGAGATGACTCTTTTTGAGACACACATGAAAACGCGCAACACCTTAAATATATTAAGTATTACTGCTCGGGCATATATTGACTTTTTAGCTACTATTGAACGGGAAATCACCTTAGCGGAAAAGGAGCTTGCTAAGTCGTATCGAAATAGTGAGTTATACACACTACTCTACTTGAATGAAAGTCTTATATATATGGTAACATCACTTAAACAGATGAAATTTACTATGCAAAAAATCTTACATGGTAGCTCTATCGAATTAGACGAAGACGATGCAAATGTTTTAGAAGACGTGCTTATTGAGATAGATCAAGCATATGAAGTGACGGAAATAAATCAAACTAATTTAAATAATATTATGGATGCATATGGGAACGTCATTCAAAACAACGTAAGCCAAGTACTTAAATTACTCGCTTCATTTACAATCATATTATCGGTGCCGACGTTAATCGCTACGATTTATGGGATGAATGTGCCTTTACCATATCAAAATGAATCCAATGCATTTTGGGGAGTAATAGTCTTTATAATCTTGCTGACTGGGTTGTCTACTTTCATTTTTTACAAAAAAAATTATTTTACGCGGTAATATAGAATCAAACCATTTTAATAGAACAAATAATACTAAATTTTTTGACTCGGCATCAGAAGTTGTAAAAATGCCAGTTGATTGAAGTATAAGATGGGTGACTCTAAGCGTCACAGATGAGTCCTTGGAGCCCAAGCGACTCATCTGACGCCTACGAAAAAAGCGCCCAGTCGGAACGGACGTTATGGTGATGAGCCAATTTTTTCAGTAGTTGAAGTAGAAAATCTACTATTCTATAAACACTTTCGAATGGACGTTGTATTATGATTAGCCATTATAGTGCCAATTGACAGAAGAACATATTTTTTTTATAATTCTTGTTAGAAAATTGTAAAAAACGATGATGGAAAAAGTAAGTATTTGTGCGTGTAAAAGAAAGGGATTTCTTGGCTGAAAAAATCCTCACAATAGCAAATACCGAAAGCTACTCCGGAGTGCAGTTAATCTCTGCCGTTCACTTACGTTACAAGTGCTTAAGAGGTAAGTATACTTTTACTTACAACTAGGGTGGTACCGCGAGACAAATCACAAGTCCTCGTCCCTTTTTTGGGGATGGGGGCTTTTTTATGTTGATTTGTGGATTCATATCGTAATTTTACAAAACATATAGGGAGGAAATTTTCATATGAAAGCAGCAGAAATTCGCCGCATGTATTTAGAATTCTTTAAAGAAAAAGGTCATCATCATGAGCCATCAGCACCGCTTGTGCCAATCAATGACCCATCATTACTTTGGATTAACTCAGGTGTTGCAACACTTAAACCATATTTCGATGGTCGTATCATTCCTGAAAATCCACGTATTACAAATGCCCAAAAATCAATCCGTACAAATGATATTGAAAACGTAGGTAAAACAGCTCGTCACCATACGTTCTTTGAAATGTTAGGTAACTTCTCAATTGGGGATTACTTTAAAAAAGAAGCTATTCATTATGCTTGGGAGTTCTTAACGGATAAAAAATGGATGGGCTTTGATCCTGAGCTTTTATCGATTACGATCCATCCTGAAGATCAAGAAGCGTATGACGTTTGGCATAACGAAATTGGTATTCCTGAAGAGCGTTTAATCCGTCTAGAGGGGAACTTCTGGGATATCGGTGAAGGTCCATCGGGTCCTAACTCAGAAATTTTTTATGACCGTGGGGAAGAATACGGTTCAGATGAAAATGATCCAGAAATGTATCCAGGTGGAGAAAATGAACGCTATCTTGAAATTTGGAACTTAGTGTTCTCTCAATTCAACCATAATCCTGATGGCACATACACACCACTTCCAAAGCAAAATATTGATACTGGTATGGGTCTTGAGCGTATCGTATCAGTTGTTCAAAATGTTCCAACAAACTTTGATACAGATTTATTCATGCCTATAATTGAAAAAATCGAGCAGTTAGCAAATCGTAAATACAAACGTCCTGGTGAAGTAGCACTAAGTGAAATCTTCGGTTCAGAAGAAGATATTAATACACCATTTAAAGTGATCGCTGACCACATTCGTACAGTGGCGTTTGCTATTGGTGATGGTGCTCTTCCTTCAAATGAAGGTCGAGGTTATGTATTACGTCGTTTACTACGTCGTGCTGTGCGCTATGCAAAACAAATCGGCATTGAAAAGCCATTTATGTTTGAATTAGTACCAACTGTTGGTGAAATTATGAATGATTTCTACCCAGAGGTAACGGAAAAATGCGAGTTTATCCAACGTGTTATTAAAAATGAGGAACTTCGCTTCCATGAAACATTAGACGGTGGTCTTACTATCTTTAACGATGTAGTAGAAGCTCAAAAAGCAGCAGGCCATGACTATATTCCAGGTGCAGATGCATTCCGTTTATATGATACTTACGGTTTCCCAATCGAATTAACAGAAGAGTATGCGGAAGAAGTAGGCATGAAGGTAGATCATGAAGGCTTTGAAGCGGCAATGGAAGAACAACGTGAACGCGCACGTGCAGCTCGTCAAGATGTAGATTCTATGCAAGTACAAAACGAAGTGCTAGCAAACTTGACGGTTGCAAGTGAATTTGTAGGCTATGATACATTAACGACAGACACAGAAGTGGCAGCGATCATTGTCAATGGTCAAGTATCGAAGGTAGCATCTGAAGGGCAAGAAGCACTAGTTATTTTAGCTAAAACACCATTCTATGCTGAAATGGGTGGTCAAATAGCGGATAGCGGTGTTATTGCTAATGATAGCTTTACGGCCATTGTAAAAGATGTACAAAAAGCTCCAAATGGTCAGCCGCTTCATACTGTACTTGTAGAATCTGGCGAAATGCATGTTGAAGATGCTGTGAAGGCAGTAGTTAACCGTGATGAACGTAATTTAATTATTAAAAACCATACAGCAACACATATTATGCAACGCGCGCTAAAAGATGTACTGGGCGACCATGTTAGCCAAGCTGGATCTTATGTAGGGCCTGATCGTTTACGCTTTGACTTCTCTCACTTCGGACAAGTGACAAAAGAGGAATTACAACAAATTGAACGTATTGTAAATGAAAAAGTGTGGGATGATATAGAGGTCGTTATTGAAGAAAAAGGCATCGATGAAGCAAAAGCTATGGGAGCAATGGCTTTATTCGGTGAGAAATACGGTGATATCGTTCGCGTTGTGTCAATTGGTAACTACTCTATTGAACTTTGCGGTGGTTTACACGTAAAACGTTCTTCTGAAATTGGC
The DNA here is from genome assembly GCF_030209535.1 of Lysinibacillus sp. fls2-241-R2A-57. Classification (NCBI taxonomy): domain Bacteria; kingdom Bacillati; phylum Bacillota; class Bacilli; order Caryophanales; family Bacillaceae; genus Lysinibacillus; species Lysinibacillus sp. fls2-241-R2A-57. The sequence continues at coordinate 67,403 of NZ_JARVRU010000013.1, read as the reverse complement.
TTCTTCAAAATTGTTTCAGAAGGTGGTATCGGTGCAGGTACTCGTCGTATCGAGGCTGTGACAGGTAAAGTTGCTTATGAAGCAGTGAAAGAGGAAGAAGCTTTATTAAACGAAGCGGCGGCAATATTAAAAGCTAATCCAAAAGATATTGTGACAAAAGTAAATGCGTTACAAGCTGACTACAAAGATTTACAACGTGAAAATGAGGCATTATCACAAAAAATCGCGAATGCACAAGCAGGCGCTATTGTGGACGCTGCGCAAACTTTTGGGGATGTAACTGTTCTATCTACTAAAGTTGAGGCGAAGGACAATAATCAACTGCGTCAAATGATGGATGACTTGAAAGTGAAAATGCCTAAAGCTGTTATCGTTCTTGGTGCTGTCGATGGCGAAAAGGTTATGCTATGTGCTGGTGTAACAAAAGATTTAGTTGGTGGTAATTACCATGCAGGAAATATCGTAAAAATGGTAGCAGAAGCATGTGGTGGTAAAGGTGGCGGTCGTCCAGATATGGCGATGGCAGGTGCAAAAGATGCATCAAAACTTGATGAAGCACTACTTTCTGTGTATGATTATGTTAAATCCATTTAACTTCTTTTTGCGAATGCAATAGAGGAACTCAGGCTAAGAACTTCACATCCTGTGAAAACGCCTGAGTGACCAGCGTCGTGTTGCTGCCGCTGCGTTAGCACTAAGCTTTCGCACAAAAAACATCTGCTGGCCTAAAGCCTCCGGCGGATGTCACGGAATCGGAAAGGAGTTCTTAGGGGATGTTAGCCTAAGATCATCGCATCCATGCGATAACGGCTGACTGACCTGCGTCGGTAAAAACGCCACGTCCTGTGGCATTACCGAAATGACCGACATCGTGTCGGCCCTCGTGCAGGCCTAAACACAAAGCCGATTCCAGACGCAATTATGCCGAGGTATAATTGATAATACGCCAAAACATGTTATAATAAAGAGAAATTGGAGATGAGCTTTTTTGCACATCTCCTTATTTCTGAAAGCGAGGTGCTGGTCATGAGTTCATTTGATCAAACGATGAAATTTAATTTTCCAGAAGAATCAATGGAACAGGAAGTCAAGCAGGTAATGTTGAAAGTACATTCTTCATTAGAGGAAAAGGGATATAACCCTATCAATCAGATTGTCGGTTATTTACTTTCTGGTGATCCGGCGTATATTCCTCGCCATCAGGATGCTCGTAATTTAATTCGCAAGCTTGAGCGTGACGAAATTCTAGAAGAGCTTGTTAAGTTTTATATTAAAAAGAATAACGAGGATTAGAAATGAGAATTATGGGATTAGACGTTGGGTCAAAAACCGTAGGCGTTGCTGTTAGTGATGCTCTAGGGTGGACGGCCCAAGGTATTGAAACCGTAAAAATTGATGAAGCTAACGGCGAGTTCGGCATTGAGCGTATAGCCGAGCTAGTGAAGGAGTATGCTATAACAGAATTTGTTGTAGGATACCCGAAAAACATGAATAATACGGTTGGACCGCGTGGGGAGGCTTCTGAAAACTATAAAAAGCTTTTAGAAGAAACATTTTCACTACCGGTCAAGCTTTGGGATGAACGTCTAACAACGATGGCTGCTGAGCGTATGCTAATCGAAGCGGACGTAAGTCGCAAAAAACGCAAGCAAGTCATAGATAAAATGGCTGCTGTGATGATTTTACAAGGCTACTTAGATAGCAAAAATTAATTTATGAGGTGACAAGCGCATGGCACAAGAGCATAACCACGAAGAAGAATTACATGTACAACACATTACAGTGATTGACGAGAACGGAAATGAACAACTTTGTGAAGTGATTCACGTACATGAATCAGCTGAATTCGGTAAATCATATGTATTTTACTCTATGGTAGGTGCAGAAGAAGATGAGGATGGCTCTGTAGAAATCTTCGTATCTTCATTTGTACCATCTGAAAATGGTGAAGATGGTGAGTTAACACCAATCGAAACTGAAGCAGAGTGGGATATGGTAGAAGACGTATTAAACGCTTTAGAGGATGAAAACGAAGAATAATCATCGTAATCTTTAAAAGTGTGGAACAAGGATGGCAATAAGCACTCCTTGTTCCTTTTTTACTTTTGAAAGAATAAAGCTAGCTTGGAGGAGATTAAATGAACGAAGAAACGCAAGAATTTCTTATAATTGGAGAGGATGGCAAGGAGCAAAAATGCCGTGTTGTCTTCACCTTTGATGCAGAAGAAAAATCATATGTATTATTTTCGTTAATTGACGAAAATGGTAATGAAATTCCTGGAGACATTTCTGCTATGACATTCGATTATGATGATAATAATGGGGAAATGACCAATTTACAGCCTGTTGAAACAGAGGCGGAGTGGGAAATGATTAATGAGGTGGTCCTAACACTTCTAGAGGAATTTGAAGAGGGACCGCAGCTAATTACTGTAACAGATGAGGATGGAACAGATCAGGTTTGTGAGGTCATTCATACATTTTCATCCGAACAGTTTGGTAAATCCTATGTACTTTATGTTCTAGCATCGGACGAGCCAATAGAGGAAAAAGATATTTTTGCTGCCCAATATATAGCTGGAAATGACGGGACGATAGAAGAATTATTACCAATTGAAACAGATGCCGAATGGGAATTTGTTGAAGATATATTAAATGATTTATAATAAAAACTCTGAGTGGTGTAAAGTGCTACTCAGAGTTTTTTTATTTTCATTCAGCCAAATGTTTGCTGTAGCGAAATCGCAACGGCAGTTTGTGGGCACAATTTAAAATCCGAACGAATTACGTCGAGGCGAAGTTGATATGTGCTATTTTTACTGAATTATCTATTTCTGTTTGTCGTGAAAGTTGATTTCTAGTATGATAATGAAGTGATAGGGGGGAAACCCGTGGATAACGGTTCAAAAAAACAAGAAATGTTTTCAAAAATGGAAAAAAGAAAATCCGAGGTAAAAGTTGTGAGAAAAATAGTGGCTATTGTTGCAATTTCTATTGTTCTACTATTAGGGATTGTCGGTTTATTTGGTTATACGTATGTGAAGAGTGCTTTAAAACCGGTGGATCCGGATGCAACTAAAACTATAGCAGTTGAAGTACCAATTGGCTCAACCTTAAGCTCTATTTCGACTTTACTAGAGGAAAAAGGAATTATTAAAGATGCGCGTGTTTTTAAATACTATGCTAAGTTTAAAAATGAATCCCAGTTCCAAGCCGGGAAATATGATTTAACGCAGGCCATGACATTAGATGAGCTAATAGAAAGTTTAAAATCCGGAAAGGTCTACCGTAAACCAGTCTTTACAATGACAATTCCAGAGGGTTTAACACTCGAACAAATTGGTAACATTGTAGAAAAGAAAACGCCGTACACTCAAAAGGAATTTATGGACTTAGTAACAAGCGATGCATTTGTTCAACAAATGAAGGCTAAATACCCTGATCTTGTGACAGATGCGGTTTTAGCTGATAATATTCGCTATGATTTAGAAGGCTATTTATTCCCTGCAACTTATTCTTACTTTGAAGAAAAACCTTCATTAGAATCAATTGTAGATGAAATGGTAGGGGCAATGGACAAAGTTGTGAAGACTTACAGCGATGTTTTAACTGAAAAGAAAATGTCAGTACATCAATTACTAACATTTGCTTCATTACTGGAAGAAGAAGCTACCGCCCAAACAGATCGAGAAACGATTGCGAGCGTATTCTATAACCGTATCGATCAGGGGATGCCACTACAAACAGATCCAACTGTTTTATATGCACTTGGTTCCCATAAAGATCGTGTACTATATGAAGATTTAGAGGTAAATAATGTCTATAATACTTATAAAAATAAAGGCTTACCACCAGGTCCTATTGCGGGCGCTGGGAAATCTTCAATTGAAGCAACGCTAAATCCAAGTAAAACAGATTACCTTTACTTCTTAGCGGATAAAGATGGTGTCAACCACTTCTCGAAAACATACGATGAACATTTACAAAAAGTAGAAAAATACTTGCGTAAGGCAGAGTAATTACCTTTAAATAGAAAACATAAATAGCAACAATGTGGATAGAAGGAAAGAAAAATAGCTTTCCTTCTATTTTCGTGCTATTATAAAATGTGATTTTTAATCAATCCGCATGGAATAAATTCAATCAGTTTGTTAATGTGGGATAATATACGTGGTAGCAATTGTTTTGAGCTGAAAAAAACAATTGCTCATTTTTGTATGACGAAGTACCAAGACATCGCGTTTGGTCTTTTTCTTTTTGTTGCTAAATGATGAAGCCTCCGGCGGACGCAATTATGCCGAGGCATAATTGATATGAGGGTGGACTTAAAAATGGAATTATCAGATGCATATATACAATCATTTATTCAACCACGTAATGATTTGCTTTTAGAAATGGAAGCATTTGCGGAGGAGAATCATGTACCAATTATGCAACTTGCTGGTATTGATGCATTAAATCAACTGCTACGTATTCAAAATCCGTCGAAAATTTTAGAGATTGGTACAGCAATTGGTTATTCTGCAATAAGAATGGCAGAGGCTTTACCGAATGTGCATATCGTTACAATCGAGCGAGATCTAGAGCGTGTTACGAGAGCGAAGGCCTATATTGAACGTTCTGCAGTATCAGATCGTATTACAGTCATTGAAGGAGACGCCTTAGAGGTGGACGATGAGGCCATTCATACAACATTCGATGCGGTGTTTATCGATGCTGCAAAGGGACAATATCAACGCTTTTTTGAAAAGTATGCGCCTCTTGTAAAATCTGGCGGAGTTCTGTATATCGATAATATGTATATGCATGGCTTATCAGATTTGGATTTAAAAGAAGTACCGCGTCGCAAGCGCACAATGATTCGCAATTTAAAAAACTTCACTGAATGGATTATGCAGCATCCTGATTATACCAGTGCATTTTTACCGGTAGGTGATGGTTTATTACTATGTTTGAAGAGGTGACTATTATGAAAAAACCTGAATTGCTTGTTACACCGCAATCAGTGGACCATGTAAAAGCACTTTTAAAGGCTGGAGCAGATGCTTTTGTCATTGGTGAACAACAATTTGGTCTTCGCCTAGCAGGGGAATTTTCTGTTTGTGAAGTGGAAGAAGCAACAAAGCTGATTCATGCAGCGGGTAAAAAAGTTTATGTTGCGGTAAATGCGTTATTCCATAATGAAAAAATGGATGCGCTTGCCGAGTATTTAAAAGAAATGCAACGTATTGGCGTTGATCGTTTAATTTACGGTGATCCAGCAGTAATAATTATCCGTCGTGAGCAAGGTGTAACAATACCGTTACACTGGAATCCAGAAACGACTGCAACGAACTGGTTTACGGCAAATTATTGGGGGAAACGCGGAGCAACTCGCGCAGTGCTTTCACGTGAGCTTTCTTTAGATGAAGTGCTAGAAATCAAAGAAAATGCAGAAGTTGAGATTGAGGTTCAAGTACATGGAATGACATGTATGTTCCAATCAAAACGTCCATTACTAGGCCATTATTTCTTATATCGGGATAAAGTAATGGAAATTGAAAATCGTAAGGAAAATCGTCATATGTTCCTTCATGATGATGAACGTAATAATAAATATCCAATTTACGAGGACGCTAACGGTACGCATATTTTCAGTCCAAACGATATGTGCATTATTGATGAGCTTGGCGAGTTATTCGAAGGTAGCATTGATGCATTGAAAATTGAGGGTGTTCTTCAAACACCAGAGTATGTGGTCACAGTAACGGCAGCTTATCGTCAAGCAATTGACACATATTTTGACGAATCAGAAGATGCGTATGAAGATATTAAAGATGATTTATTAGCAAAAATTGAAGACATTCAGCCTGCCATCAGACCTCTTGATACTGGCTTTATCTTCAAGGAAACAGTTTACTAGGAGGTGGCAAGAACATGGCATTAGCATTAGAACAAAATGACAAAATCCGTGAGATTATCGACGGTAAACGTGTCATTACAAAAAAACCAGAGCTACTTGCCCCTGCAGGTAGTTTAGAAAAATTAAAAGTTGCAGTTCATTATGGTGCAGATGCTGTATTTATCGGTGGACAAGAGTTCGGTCTACGTTCAAACGCAGATAACTTCTCGATTGAGGAAATGCGCGAAGGTGTTGAATTCGCCAATAAATACAGTGCTAAAATCTATGTTACGACAAATATTTTCGCTCACAATGAAAATATGGACGGCTTAGAGCAATATTTAAAAGATATTGAATCTGCGGGTGTTACAGGCATTATTGTAGCGGATCCTCTTATCATCGAAACATGTCGTACAGCTGCACCGAAGCTTGAAATTCACCTTTCTACACAGCAATCTTTATCAAACTGGAAGGCAGTGCAGTATTGGAAAGAAGAAGGCTTACATCGTGTAGTATTAGCCCGTGAAGTAGGCGGCGAAGAAATGAAGCTGATGAAGGAAAAAGTCGACATTGAAATCGAAGCATTCGTTCATGGAGCAATGTGTATCGCTTATTCTGGTCGCTGTGTTCTTTCGAATCATATGACTGCTCGTGACTCTAACCGTGGTGGTTGCTGTCAATCTTGTCGCTGGGACTATGATTTATATGAGCTAGAAGATGGCGAAGAAAAGGCGCTTTTCGATGATAATCACGCACCTTTTGCGATGAGTCCAAAAGACTTAAAGCTAATTGAAGCAATTCCACATATGATTGAACTTGGAATTGATTCATTGAAGGTAGAAGGTCGTATGAAATCAATTCACTATGTTGCGACAGTTGTTTCAGTGTACCGCAAAGTGATTGATGCTTATTGTGCTGACCCTGACAATTTCAAGATTAAACGTGAATGGCTTGAGGAATTAGATAAATGTGCTAACCGTGATACTGCGGAAGCATTCTTCCACGATGCCCCTGGTCACGAAGAGCAAATGTTTGGTATACATGGCCGTAAAACGACTTATGAGTTTGCTGGTTTAATTTTAGAGCATGACCCAGAAACGAAAATGGTTACAATGCAACAACGTAACTATTTTAAACCTGGTGATGAGGTAGAATTTTTTGGACCAGAAATCGAAAACTTCCGTTTTACAATGGGTGAAATTTGGGATGAGGATGGAAATAGCTTAGATGCTGCTCGTCATCCACTACAAATTGTAAAATTTAAATGCGATATACCATTAAAACCGCATAACATGATGCGAAAGGAGAATAATTAATGGCAGTGAAGCGTCCAGTCGTCATCGGAATCGCTGGTGGCTCATGCTCAGGAAAAACGAGTGTGACCCGTGCTATTTATGATGTTTTCCGCGATCATTCAGTAGTTGTAATTGAACAAGATTTTTATTATAAAGATCAAAGTCATTTAACGTTTGAGGAGCGTCTAGGTACAAACTATGACCATCCTTTAGCGTTTGATAATGATTTGTTAATTGAACACATAAAAAAATTATTGGTTCGTCAACCAATTGAAAAGCCTGTATATGATTATGTAGAGCATACAAGAGCAAAAGAAGTTGTTCATGTTGAACCTGTAGATGTTATTATATTAGAAGGTATTTTAGTGTTAGAGGATGCGGATTTACGTGATCTAATGGACATTAAATTATTTGTAGATACAGATTCAGATCTACGTATTATTCGTCGTATAATGCGCGATATAAAAGAGCGTGGGCGTACAACAGATTCTGTAATCGAACAATATTTAACGGCAGTGCGTCCAATGCATAATTTATTTATTGAGCCTACGAAACGTTATGCTGATATTATTATTCCCGAGGGCGGGGATAATGAAGTTGCGATTGATTTGATGGTCACTAAAATTAAAACTATTCTTGAAACTGACAACGTATTGTAATAAGATAGAGTGGTATTGACAATATTTTCATGCGAATCATTGCATATTTCTGAAAAGCATGCATACTATTAGGTCAAAGAGCATTTTGAAACCGATTAAAAACAATAAAATTCGATTAAATGCATCACACATGGCATTTGGTCGAGTTTTATGTTTTTGTATTGATGAAATAAGGAGTGAAGGACTTTGGCAAACGAAAAACAATACCCTATGACAGCTGAAGGTAAAAGAAAATTAGAAGAAGAATTAGTAAAATTAGAAACAGAAACACGTAAAGAAATTGTGGAACGTATTAAAATCGCTCGCGACTTCGGAGATCTTTCTGAAAACGCTGAGTATGATTCAGCTAAAGAAGAACAAGCCTTTTTAGAAGGTCGTATTTCCACGTTAAAATCAATGATTCGTAACGCAGTAATTATTTCTGAGGATGAAACAGACAACAGTGTTGTATCACTAGGGAAAACGGTTACATTCGTAGAAATTATTAATGGCAAACCATCAACGGATGAGGAATCGTATACGATTGTTGGTTCGGCTGAGGCAGATCCAATGGAATTCCGCATTTCTAATGAATCACCAATTGCTAAAGGCTTGCTAGGTCGTGCTGAAGGCGAAGAGGTTGTCGTACAAACACCTGGTGGCGAAATGAAAGTTAAAATTATTTCAATCAAATAATTTTGTACAAGCAGTTAGCTTATCTTTTTAAGGAGAGCTAGCTGCTTTTATCTTGATTCAATCAACGGACAAAATCTATTAGAAAATAAGCCGAAAAAGCTTTATTTTTGTTATGATTAAAAACATGGGCACAATTATTTTGCAAGTGCTGTTGAACTTGATAGAATATTTGCTAGAGAGGGGGAAACTTCATGAGTGAACGACAAACTAGAAGCAGTCGTCATTTGCAGCCATCTCGTAATAAAAAGCTAGATAAACTTTTGAATGTTTTAATTGGTATTGTCGTGATATTAATTATTATAACAGCAACATATGTGTTTAAATGGCAGGATGATGTCGCGAAAGACGAGCCAAGACAAGAGCAGAAGAAAGATAACGAGGATGTGAAGGAAGAGCCTTCTAAAGAGCAAAGTAATGATGTTACAGCTAAAGAGGAAAAACCTGCAAAGGAAAAGCCTACAGAAGAAAAACAAACGTCTGAACAGGATGCTATTAATGAAACTACTTCAGACAACCCAATTGTTGACAAGGTCATAACAAATAAAAATTGGCAACCTACACCTACAGCACAATCAGGTCAGCATGTGTCTTCTTACGATGATAAATCAATAGACTGGGCTGAAAAGGTAGCAACAGTTACAGCCGTTACAGGCATCGAAAAGGACAATATGATTATCTGGCGTATGGGGAATAACGGTAGCGCTAGTTCGGCTATTGCAACAGTGTCAACGAATGATAAGACAAAAATGTATCGCGTTAGCATGGAATGGGTCGACAATGAAGGTTGGTTACCAATAAAACTTGAGCAACTAAATACATTAAACGGTGCCTATTGACGAAAATAACTCTTTTGATTATTTTTAACTAGCGGGTGTCAAAACATCCTCTGAAATAGAGGAACTCTATCTAAGAACGCCACGTCCTGTGGCAATTTTTCTGTACGAAAGCGCACTTCACTTTTGCGCAAAAAACATTGTGTTGCTGTCGCTACGTTAGCACATTTGCCGCTGACGCTACGCTTTCGCGCAGAAAGACATCTGTTGGCCTAAAGCCTCCTGACGCGGGTTATGGCGAGGCATAAATGATTAGAAGAGTTGAATAAAGAAGGGAAGTAACATAGACATGAAAATCGCAGTAATCGGCGCAATGGAAGAGGAAGTAGAGCTTTTACGAGCAGCATTAGACAATGCAAAAAGCACAACAATCGCAGGCAGTGAATATACAACTGGAACTTATGAAGGGAAAGAGGTAGTTTTATTAAAAAGTGGTATTGGTAAAGTGAATGCTGCAATGTCAACTACCATTCTATTACATGAATTTAAGCCTGATGTAGTCATTAATACGGGCTCTGCCGGAGGTTATGACGAAACACTTGAAGTAGGAGCAGTTGTTATTTCAGATGAAGTCCGTCATCATGATGTAGATGTAACGATTTTCGGTTATGAAATTGGTCAGATGGCTGGTATGCCAGCAGCTTACAAATCAGATGAAAGACTTATGAAAGTGGCTGAAGAGGCAGTAAAGGCAGTTGGAGAGCACCAATATGGTATTGGTTTAATTTGCTCAGGAGATGCTTTTATGAATGATCCTGTTCGTGTAGAAGCTGTCCGTCAGCATTTCCCACAAATGAAGGCAGTTGAGATGGAAGCAGCAGCTGTTGCACAAGTTTGCTATCAATTTGGTACTCCGTTTGTTGTTATTCGTGCATTATCAGATATTGCTGGAAAAGAATCGAATATTAGCTTCGACGAGTTTTTACCAGTAGCTGCAAAGCATTCGACGCAAATTGTACTAAAAGCTATTGAAACGTTATAAAGTTAAACTTTAATCAGTGGGGGAGTTTTTTTATCCCCCGCTGATTATTAGTTTCACCAATCGCCCATTAATATAGGATTAAAGTACACAGAATGGTCAAAATGAGTGGTCTGTAGTGTGAGGAACATCACAGTTTAAAAGTCTTACTAATGCTAAACTGTTCTTACTTAAATCTCTTCATATTTGGATGGGAGGCATTCATGATGCTATTTTTAACAGCAGGTGTAGTCATTATAACGACGTTACTCGGTACACTTATTTCAGCAGAACTTTCAGAATCTGTAGAATTTCATTGAGGAAAAAGCTCTCTTGTGACATTTTAATGTCACAAGGGAGCTTTTTTATAGCTTCCTTCCCGCTGTTCCTAATAAAGCCCTACCCATTTCGATGAACGAGAATTCTTTCTTAGGGTTACGTGTGTAACAAAAAATACAAGAGTAATTTGGAATGGATTTATTGTAATTTTACAATTATCAATTTAAACTATATTACTCAATAGACTTTTGATCTCGTTTATATAATTGATAAAGTTTAATAAGCGCTCGCTTTTCAATGCGAGATACATAACTACGAGAAATATTTAAACGTGCAGCGATTTCTTTTTGCGTAAGGGCGTCATGTTGATTTAAACCATAGCGAAGGGTTACTATTTCGAGTTCACGATCGTCAAGCATATGCAAATAATGATATAGTTGTGCAACGTGTTCTTTATGTTCAATTTTTTCTGTTGCGCTCTCTTCATCACATTGTAAGAGATCCCGAATTTGCAGAGCATTACCATCTTTATCTGTACCGATTGGCTCGAATAAGGAAACATCTTTTTGCACTTTTTTCTGAGTACGCAGATGCATTAAAATTTCATTTTCGATACAGCGGGCAGCGTAAGTGGCAAGGCGTGTTTTTTTGTCAGGAGTGTAACTTTCTACGGCTTTCATAAGTCCTATAGTACCAATGGAAATATAATCGTCTAGTTGTTCATGTTTTGGGTGAAATTTTTTTACAACATGTGCAACGAGTCGCATATTGCGCTCAATTAAATCAAGACGCGCTTGCTCATCACCGCCTAAAAATCGTTCAATACAAGCAGCTTCCTCTTCTTTTGAAAAGGGTTTATGGAATGTTTGCCCCTTTAAATAACCAAGTAATGCCGGGATCTCAAGCCATAACTGCAACATAGATGTAAAAATTCCGCTCATTGAATGATTTCATCCTTTCCCCATTTTTCGACAGTATATGTAAAGAAACTGCGTTAAATGAAAAAAAGTGCAACAGCAAATGCGCTGTTACACTTTTTTTAACGTAAATGTACTAATCATTAGTAATGCTAGTATTGGAAATAGGAAAAGATAAAATGCTGGGTGGAACGTATTAGATGCAAAATACGTTAAAGTTAAGAGCGTACCTGCCGCTGTGATTGGTAACCCTGTGAAATAGCCGTTTGCTTCACTAATATTGAAGCGAGCTAATCTCATTGCACCACAGACGATATACAGTACTGTCATTGTCATGCCGACAAAACCAAAGTCAACTAAGACAACTTTGTACATTAATAATGCAGGTGCCACACCAAATGATATAATATCACTCATAGAGTCTAATTGTTTACCTAAATCAGACACTTGTCCGAGAGCTCTAGCTACCTTTCCATCATAGCGATCAAGAAGGGCTGCAATAAAGATAAACAAGACACTGTAGCTATAATATTCATGTAGTGTAGCCATTATGGCCGCGCCACCAAAGGACATATTGCTGATTGTAATAAAGTTTGCTGCTTGCGATTTCATTTTCTTAACCGTGGTATCCACCAACTTGTGATAAAAAAACAAGGGGGATCACTCCTTTGCACTTAAGATATTGTACCATTATACTTCGAATGCGAAAAAATTGACAGTCTAAATTAATCGATAGGGGTTTTGTTTTATGAAAGAAAAAATATATCAACGCTTGATTGAATTAACCAATGGCAAGCAGTCCTCCCATCTTTTGCAAACTATTGCAAAAGCAAAGTGGAGTAAACGTATTATCCCTAGTTATATGAAGGTATACGATATTAAGCTTGAAGAGGTTTCAAAAAACCGACAACAATTTTCAAGTTTACATGATTTTTTTACAAGAGAGCTATTAGAAGATGCACGTCCAATTGAACAAAATCCCACTACCTTTGTTAGTCCAGTGGATGCGAAAGTGGAATCATTTGGACGTATCGAATGGGATATGACGTTTCTTGTAAAGGGTAAGCCTTATGCATTACAAGATTTACTTGGCAATACAGAGCGTGCTGCGCAATATACAGATGGTCATTTTATCGTGTTTTACTTGAGTCCTGCAGATTATCACCGTATTCATAGCCCAATTGATGGGCAAGTACTAAGACAATATACGCTTGGTCAAAAATCCTATCCTGTTAATCAGCTCGGTCTTTCATACGGCAAAAAACCAATTTCACACAATTATCGTGCAGTAACGGAGCTGAAAGTGGCAAATGATCAACAGGTAGCGTTTATTAAAGTTGGGGCTACTTTTGTTAACTCAATCATACTCACTAATACCACAACACAATGGCGTAAGGGTGAAGAAGTTGGATATTTTTCATTCGGCTCAACAGTAGTCATGTTATTTGAAAAGGATGCAGTAGACTTTACGGATAATGTTGTGCAAGGAAGCCCAATTCGAATGGGTGAAGCCTTCGCAAATATGCTATAATGGTCGAATAATACGTTTAGATTAGGGGTCGCTATTTTGTATAATTTTTTATTACCAGATGAATTTGTAACGAGTATTTTTGAAATTACACCTGAAAAGCTTAAAGACTTAGGTATTAAAGGAATCATTACGGATTTAGATAATACGCTTGTGGAATGGGACCGTGCAGATGCAACGGAAGAGCTTATTATTTGGCTTCGTATTATGAAAGAATCAGGTATTCGTGTTATTATTGCGTCGAATAACAAAGAAGAGCGTGTAAAGCATTTTGCCGATCCACTAGGTATCCCGTATATTCATAAGGCTAGAAAGCCACTTCGTAACGCCTTTTATAGTGCAGTTATTCAATTAGGGCTACGACCACAGGAAGTAGTTATGGTAGGAGACCAACTATTAACGGATGTAATGGGCGCAAATCGCTTAGGCTTACACACGGTACTAGTAAAACCAGTTGCGCAATCAGATGGATTCGTAACAAAATTCAATCGATTCATTGAACGCCGTGTATTCAATGATTTAAAACGAAAAGGAATCATTACTTGGGAGGAAAAAGAATGAACGAAATGCCAAATTGTATTGGCTGTGGTACAACAATTCAAACAGAAGAGAAAACAGCAGTTGGGTATGCACCCCCATCATCATTAGAAAAAGACGTGGTCATTTGCCAACGTTGCTTCCGTTTGAAAAATTATAATGAAATTCAACCAGTGTCATTAACAGATGACGACTTTTTACGCATATTAAACGGTCTTGGAACACAGCAAGGCTTAATCGTGAAAATTGTTGATATTTTTGACTTCAATGGGAGCTGGTTACCAGGACTTCACCGTTTCGTTGGGAAAAATCCTGTGTTATTAATCGCGAATAAAGCTGATTTATTACCGAAATCTGTGAAACCGAAAAAAGTGATTAATTGGCTAAAACGTGAAGCAAAGGCTCTTGGTCTACAACCTGTCGATGTACTTTTAGTGAGTGCCCATAAAGGTAAAGGAATGGCTGAAGCAATGGAAGCCATTGATGAGTACCGTAATGGACAAAATGTTTACGTTGTAGGTTGTACAAATGTTGGGAAATCCACGTTCATTAATCGTATTATCAAGCAGGCTACAGGTGAAGGTGAGGTTATTACAACTTCTCACTTCCCAGGTACTACTTTAGATATGATTGAAATTCCATTAGATGATGGTAGTGCATTATATGACACACCAGGAATTATTAATCATCATCAGATGGCACACCATATTGACGCTAGCGAATTAAAATATATTATGCCTAAAAAAGAAATAAAGCCGAAAGTTTATCAGCAAAATGCTGGACAAACGCTATTTATTGGCGCACTTGCACGTTTTGATTTTATTCAAGGAGAGCGATCGGCATTTACGGTACATGTGGCAAATGACTTACCAATTCACCGTACAAAGCTTGAGAAGGCAGATACATTATATGCAGAGCATAAGGGTGAATTACTTGCACCTCCAACTGCCGAGTTTATTGAACAGCTACCGCCATTAGTGCGCCATGAGTTCTCCATCAAAGAAGCAAAAACAGACGTAGTATTCTCTGGTCTTGGATGGATTACTGTGCAGCATGCAAATGTAGTCGTAGCAGCTTATGCCCCAAAAGGTGTACAAGTTTCAATTCGCCCATCACTTATTTAGGATGTATTAGTAGAGAAGAGGGACGAGGAAATGAAGAAATGGTTTGCAGTTATTGGAGATCCGATTGAGCACTCAAAATCACCAGCAATGCATAATGCTTGGTTCGAGGAACTGTCGATAGATGCGACGTATATTCCGGTGCACGTATCTTCTGAAAATTTGGAGTCAGCAGTTGTTGGCTTGAAAACATTAGGTGCAAGTGGCTGGAACATTACAATCCCACATAAAACAGCGATCATTCCTTATTTAGATGAGCTAGATGAGTTGGCAGAAAAAATGGGAGCTGTCAATACGGTTGTCCGAACAAAAGAAGGAAAATTAAAAGGCTACAATACAGACGGTGTTGGTTTTGTTCGTTCACTAGAAGAAGCGGTTGGCAAGTTACATAAAAATAAGCCAGTCCTTCTTATCGGTGCGGGCGGTGCTGCTCGTGGTATTGCCTTTGCCATGCAGCAGCAAGGTTACACGAATTTAACGATTGCAAATCGCACAGTGGCAAATGCTCAAGCAATTGTCGATGAAATGGGGATAGGTAAAGCTATTTCTTTAACGAAGGCTGAGGAAACATTAGCTGATTTCGGCATTTTAGTGCAAATGACTTCAGCTGGACTAGCTACGGGCAATTTTTCAATGCCATTTTCACTGGAACGACTTACAAAAGGCGCAATTGTTGCCGATATTGTGTATAATCCATTAATGACGCCTTTTTTAATAGCGGCTGAAGAAAAAGGAGCAACCGTCGTTACGGGTCTTGGTATGTTCGTTCATCAAGGGGCTATTGCTTTTGAGCACTGGCTTGATGAATACCCAAATACAAATTCAATGATTGCGCAATTGAAGGCGCAATTAGGAGGATATTAATTTTTATGTTAACAGGTAAACAAAAACGTTTTTTACGTGCAGAAGCACATCATTTATCACCAATTTTCCAAGTAGGAAAAGGCGGCGTTAATGACGAAATGACAAAGCAAATTCGTGAAGCATTAGAAGTACGAGAGCTGATTAAGGTACGTATTTTAGATAACTGTGAGGAGGACAAGCATGAAGTGGCAGAAGCACTTGCAAAAGGTGCCCATGCAGAGCTAGTGCAATTAATTGGACTGACAGTTGTTTTATATAAAGAATCACGCAATCATAAAAAGATTGTATTACCAAAAGCAGCGAAATAAGGTGAGACGATGAAAAAGATCGGTTTACTGGGAGGCACATTTAATCCACCACATAATGGACATTTAATGATGGCTAATGAAGTACTTCATGCATTAGATTTAGATGAAGTTCGCTTTATGCCAAATGCGTTACCACCACACAAGTTTGCACGTCATGATGCGAGCGTCGTGGAGCGCCTTGAAATGGTAAAGCGTGCAATAAGTCCATATCCGCATTTTTCTGTGGAGTCGTATGAGGTAGAGAAGGGTGGCGTATCCTATTCATATAAGACACTTACTTCGATGTGTAGCAGAGAACCTAATGTGAAATTTTACTTTATCATTGGTGGCGATATGATTGATTCGCTTCATACATGGTACTGTATTGATGAATTAGTGAAGCTTGTACAATTTGTAGGAGTAAAGCGTCCAGGAACAGAGGCCATAACAGAGTACCCTATAGTAATGGTGGAAGCTCCCCAAATCGATTTATCGTCCACACTGATTCGTGAACGCCTTGCTACTGGAGGAACGGTTACTTTTTTACTGCCAGAAGCGGTAGAGACGTTCATAAGGGAGGAAGGTCTTTATGGAACGCGAACAGTACTTAACGGCGATTAAGCCACGTATGCCTGAGAAGCGCTATATTCATACCATTGGCGTAATGGAAACCGCCATTGAATTAGCAAAATTATATGGTGAGGACGAGAAAAAAGCTGAGACAGCAGCCATTCTTCATGATATTGCGAAATATGCAGATATTGGGTGGATGGAGCAAATCGTCCGTGATGAACAATTAGATGCTCGCCTAATTGGCTGGGGCAGTGAATTACTGCATGGGCCAGTTGGTGCTTGTATTGCGGAAAGTGAATTTGGCATTACGGATGAGGATATGTTAAATGCTATTCGTTTTCATACAACAGGGCGCGTTGGCATGAGTCGTTTAGAAAAAATAATTTTTGTTGCAGATATGATTGAACCAAATCGTAAATTTGATGGAGTTGATCGTCTGCGAAAAAAAGCAGTGAAAAATTTGGATAAAGCGATGAGCGCTTGTGTGCGTCATACATTGGCATTTTTAATTGACACAAAACAGCCAGTTTATCCATTATCTATAGAATGTTATAACGATATGATGAAAAGAGAGGACAGTGAAGGATGACTTCAACTTTATTACAAGCAGCTTACAAAGCAATTGACGACAAACACGGTGAGGATATTGTCGTTTTAAATATGCAAGGCATTTCACTTTTAGCGGATTACTTTATTATTGCCCATGGTAATTCTGATCGCCAAGTGCAAGCAATCGCACGTGAATTACAAGAGGTAGCAGTAAAAGAGGGGTTTGAAATTCGTCGTGTAGAAGGCTTCGATGGAGCTCGCTGGGTTCTAGTAGACCTTGGAGATGTTGTAGCGCATGTATTCCATAAAGATGAACGTGCTTACTATAACTTAGAGCGTCTATGGGGCGATGCACCGCAACTAGACATGCCAGAGGCTTAAGTGAGTAGTTACGAAAGATTTGCACACGTGTATGATGAGCTACAAACCGATATCCCATATAATCTTTATGTGGAATGGGTTATACAGCATGCACCGAGCAGTCAATTCTCAAATCTTTTAGACATCGGCTGTGGTACAGGTGTGCTTGGCCTACTGTTTGCACAGGCTGGTTACAAGGTGAGTGGAATTGATTTATCTGAAGATATGCTCTCGATTGCCGCAGAGCGCTTTGCTGATGCAGGATTACATGTGCCTCTCTATTGTATGTCGATGGATGAATTAGAAGGCTTTGAGGCGCTTGACGTTGTAACGATTGCTATTGATTCACTGAATTATGTAGTAGAGGAAAAAGCAGTTTACTCAACATTAGAACGTATTTTTGAAGCTTTACGTGATGGAGGCCAGCTGTTTTTTGACGTACATTCTTTGTATAAAATGAATGATATTTTTTTAGACGGACCGTTTACGTATGACGATGGCGATATTAGCTATGTATGGCATACGGAACCTGGCGATTTTGACCATTCCATTGTTCATCAAATGACGTTTTATGTGCGCGATGCTGAAAGTAATCTGTATGAACGCTTCGATGAAGAGCATGTCCAGCGCACATTCTCAATTGAGCAATATATGACATGGCTTCGTACGATTGGCTTTAGTCATGTAGAAGTAACAGCAGATTTTACAGATGAAGGTCCTGAATATGAAAGTGAACGCATTTTTATCCGTGCGGTGAAATAGAAGAACAGCTTGCTGGTAAACTGACCAGCGAGCTGTTTTTGTTTTGTGAACAAATTCGTTGCTAAGAAAACAGAATTGTACAGTATTGATTTTGAAGTGGTGAATAAAGCGGAAAAGAATGTTTAATAGCACAAATTATTTTCAGATAATTCGCATATATTTTTACAAAAAGGGGATATTGTAAACATATAAAATTGTGTTTTTTGTAAAAAAAGATATAGTATGGAGGTGAGAGGTGATGAAAATGAGTTTAGCAGTAATCCAAAAAACACAAGAATCAATTGACTTAGCATTTCAAACCAAAGACGCAGATCTATTAGAAAAAGAAACACAATTCCTTTTATACTCTCTTGGGGATTTTATCCCTGATACATTTTCAGAATCAGTTCGTTATATTCAATTAAGAGAAACAAAATTAAAGCCAGCTGAAAAACTCATGTCGGACACAATTAAACTGTTTTTTGATCAAGCATTAGAACTATTGGATGAAAAAAATCAGAAAAAAAATGAATTAGGTGCTGTTAAATTGGCATTTGAAAAACTGTTTTTAGAAACGACAGATTGTGGATATATAGATTATGATTATGATATAGCCGAGTTAGTCTCTACTGAGCAAGCAGCAGAATATTTAGGGGTTTCAAAGCCAACTATTTATAAGTATCTAAATAATGGTCTAGAGCATAAATTAATTAACAACGTTAAAAAAATTCCTAGAGTTGCACTTAAATTATGGTCAGACCCAGCTACATCGTTTGAAATGCAATGGATACACCAAGAGAAAAAACGTAGAACCCAAACACTGGAAGAAAAGTTGGAGGTTATCCAAGGTAGAATAACTGAATATGAAATTGAATATGGCGGAGAGTTTGAACATCTGTATGGAAATAAAAGTGATAGCCTAATTGACGGATTAGATGAAGCTGTAGACGTTTTTGATTGGAAGGGTTATATAGTGCAGAAAAATGCTTTGTTAAAGCAATTACAGGCTAATAAAGGTACTAATGCCTAAATTAACTGATTATGCAGCATTATTGACTCGCTTTAATTCAATCCTACGTCAACCTACAGATTTATTAATTGAAGACGATCCTATTAATCCAGACAATACAGTAATTAAAATTACATTCTACTTTGATAGCGGTTTTTATGGCGAAACCCAACTTAGGGTTCGTGAATGGTTTGATAAAAATGACAATAAAATACAATACCGCTATTCATGGGAAAAGAATAGAAAGAAACCTGGCCATATCAGTGCTTGAGAAAATGAGTATCATTTTGTTCCGCACCACATGCTACCAGAAGAGCTCAAAAGTGACCCACACCATCATCATCATGTACCAGGGGATAGAGCACAGTTGCAGGATAATTGGACAATAAGAGATTTAGAGAGCGTGTTAACCGTTGTGGAAGAGTTTATTCGTGAAAATAAACCATACGATAGTAAGATGTTGTAATCAGCGTTTTAAAAATAAAGAAAATGTTAAGAAGCGGTTCGTGTCTATGTATACAACCGCTTCTTTTAATAATGCTATAACCGAAAGAGCTACCAATAAGTTCTTTAATAAATATGCTGACTACATACAATTGAGATTGTCACGAGAGCGAACAGAAAACCGAAAAAAATATAGGAGCTGAAATTATGTGGCACTTAACAATGCAAGAGAAAAAAGCGTATGAAAATGCGATGAAACTATTTATTTATGAATCTGATGAGGAGTGGACAGATTACCTTTCCTATGCAAAGGAAAATGATATTGATCCATATAAGGAAAAAAAGCAGGAGTTAGACGAAATACGCGATAGTTTAATGAACTATTTACCACTGCGATTTCAACCATATGTTTTAGATGGTACGTTGAATACACCAGATGTTCCTAAACATATACGAGAAGATTTTTTAGGATGGAGAAATGAACAGGAGCAGCTATTTGAAAATATTCTCGATGCCACATATGAGGAAAAGCAGAAAACGTTAGCTTATATGGAACCGAAGGCGAGAGAGGTCTTTGAGCAAAGTCTTCATGATGCAACAATAGTTAGTATTCAACGTAATGCTACTCAAGTTGAATTAACATTTGATATGGCAGGGGGCTTTACTGCAAAATCAATCATTTATCTAAAGTTTAACAATATTATAAGTGAGTTAGGTCAAGTAGAACCAGCGCAGTTTTATATTTATGATGAGCTTAGAAAAACCGCGAATGGCATTGCACTTCGTGTTATTTTTGATTGCCCAGAGGTAGAATGGACGATTGAAGCAGAGGAGTTAGACGCTGAATTTTATTATCGCCCAAAAACATATAGTGATTTTGCTGAAAATGGTAATTTTTCTACATACGTTCAAACATTGCAGCTAGAGCATGGTTTAATCTTGATTACACCTCAATTAAAAAAACGAGTAATCGGGATTCAGCAACACGCACCGTTTTTAGTTTTAGAAAATAGCCATCTATATGAAAATGATCAAGGCGTTTTTGTAGATACAATACGTGTGGCAGACAAATTAGACGATTGTATTCATTTTTTACATACAGACATATATGAAGACCCATATGCGCATTTTAGTGAGCCAGTACCAGCACAGGACTTGGAGGAAGCGGCTCTCGGTAAAGATTTAGAGTTAAAGGTTCGTGCATGGAATACGATGTATGCTAATCCCGTACAGCTCGCGGAGAAGATTAATCAAATATTAATGCAGATGAATCCCGCTCAAGAGGATGATATGATGCAAAATGTATTTATTCGCCATTTTTACAATGAGGGAATTTTAACGACTGAGCTTCAAGCGAAATTTAAAGACATCTTAGAAGACTAAAGCTTGTAGAAAGTAATGTAGAAAAGTGCCACACTGTCCAATAGGCAGTGTGGCACTTTTCACATTATGACCATTCAGAAAGAGAGTTCTTCACCAAAATGTTTAAGGTAGTAACACATTGTGTTCCCCGCCTTACTAAAGTCTAGGGTCGACAGGATCACTTTCGAGTGCTAATGTGCCGAGTACACATTCATGAATACGGGCAGTCGATTCGCCTTTTACAAAACGTTCTATTCCTTCTAGTCCGAGTGCGAATTCACGCAATGCATGCTTCATTTTTTTACTTGGATTACGTTCCTTCAGTTTCGCTAAATTTGAAGGCTCTAAATAGTCCATACCATAAATAATTCGTAAATATTCACGACCACGTACTTTAATTGCGGGCTGAATAAGCTTGCCATTATATTTTGTGACAAATATTTCAGGTTTAATAACAATTCCTTCATGACCAGCAGCAGTCATTTCCTCCCACCAAGTAATGATCTCCTGTTCAGAAGCTTCATCCGTAATGACTTTAAACTCTGTTTCAATGAATAGCTTTGAATTTTTTGCATAAAGTCGATTCATTTCCATATGCCATATATGTGGTTTATGGAAAAACGTTTCCGAACTATGTGCTAATACATGGAAGGGTGCAATTTGAATAGCTGAAGCATCCTGGACATCCCAACAATAATTTTGGTAAACAGTTGAAAATCGTTGTGCATTTTCAAGTAACCCCTTATACTCCTGAAGCCATTCTGAAACATCGATTTGTACTGTGTCACGTAGTTTCTCCATAAGCTTTGTGCGGTCCATTAGAGCTTGCTCAGCTACATGTGCATACTGTTGATCGATTAGTTTTTGCGCTTTTAAGTTCCAAGGTAAAATTTCTGCATCGAGTAGTACGAAATTTGTATTAAACTGTTCGAAATAGTTTTTCTCTATTAATTCTGTATGAAGTTGTTGCAAAATTTGTTGTTCCGTCTCTTTATCGAAAAACCGTCTTCCTGCTCTAGTTGTAATAATACCAAGTGTTTCTATATCGACATATTCCTTTGCAATAAGCGCATCTTTAAACAGTAAGAGAACAGCGCGACTGCCCATATGTTTTTTCTCGGCAATCATTGTCTGGACACCATGCTTTTTATAATAGGCAAATGCCTCAGAAGGATGTTCTAACGTATCTGCTAATGCAGAAGTTTGTGGCGTTGGGCTCATCGTTGGTGGAATATAAACTAGCTGTTCTAACGGCAGTGCATAATGAGAAACACTGTCGATCGCTGCCTTTGCATGAGCACCGCCTATTTGTACATTGTTAAAGTAGGCAGTTTCCACTGTGAATCCTTCTAAAAATGCCCCGATATTTGGTGGGTCAAAACGTATAGCTTTTGCCTCAAGTAGAGGATTTCGTTCGATACCGGCATAGTTTTTATACGCCTTCACAAACTCAATTGTCTTTTCAGGGTAGCGAAAAGCAGTTAGCTGACCGCCAAAAACAACTCCTTGATCAATATTCAACGTATTATTTTGCTTTAACGGATGAATTTTAGGATCATGCCCCCAAACAATAAGCTGTGATGTTTGATGCTCTATAAACCAATCATTACGAATAGGTTTTCCAGATTTATCTTGACCCTGCACATCACCGTAACGACAGAAATCAGAAATTCTTGCCGATTGTTTGCCTATATAACGGTCACGGATACCTGCGTGTGTAACAACAGCGGAAGAAATGCCATTATTCACTAACACATAGTGAGAGGGAGCAGCAAGTAAACATTTCGCGAGACGAGCTTTTAAGGCCTTTGTTTGCTCCGCTCCGTAATCTTTTTCATAAGCGTTAAATTCAGCTTCAACTAGCTCATCCCCATGATGTAATGTTACTTTGCGTCCATCTAACCAACGAGCGATTTTCCAGCCATGATTACTATCAGTCATATAGGCAAGCCCACGCTCTATATGGCGATCAAAAAAGTCCATCGTTGCGATCGATTTTGGTCCACGGCTCATAATATCACCAACTGAAACAAAGCGACGACCTTGTGGATGAATATAGTAACCTTCCTCATTTTCTTCGTAGCCTAGCTTACCAAGTAATTCTTTAAATTCATCAAAACATGCATGAATATCACCAATAATATCAAGCCCAGCCTCTACATTTAACAGTAGTGGCGACTTTTGTCTTGATAATGTTAGTCCGTCCGTCTCTGTCACAAAATAAGTTTTAGTAAACGACTCTTTTTTAATAAATCGTTTTTCTGCTTTTAATAAGCGTGCCTGCTGTTTAATACGTTTACTTCCTCTTGGGTCTTGGCGCAAAGTATCTCGATGTATCAATTCTTCAAGTGGAATGTCCAAGACAATTGCACTTACTGGAACATGTAGTTTTTTTCCTAGCAAGATGTATTTTTGACGTTCCTCTGATTGTAAATGTGTAGCATCAACAAAGGTACATTTATTTAATGAGCTTCTAGCCTCTAATACGCGTTCCATAACAGCAAAGGCTTGTGCTGAAATAGCGAAATATTCATCATATAATAAATCTGCTTCTTCCTTTGAATGATGTTGAAAATCGATATAATCCGTATCTGAAACAAGTGTCCGATAAGTATCAGAGCTAATAATTTCAGAAGGAGAAAGCATACCTGTATTAACCCATTGTTGTAAAAGAGTAGATTTTCCACTATTGGATGGACCAATTAGCAGAACAATCCCTGCATGTGGAATCTTGATGTTCATACATTCTCCTCCTTTTTCGTATAGATGCACATTTGGGTAGGTTGTCCGTAACTATCATGTTGATTGCCGATGCCAGTAAATGAAAGCTCATATTGTTCATTACGATTCATCGCATGACACCACTCTTGAAATTGTTTGCGTGTCCATTCAAATCGGTGATCATCATGACGCATTTCATCTAATTCGTAAACAGCATTGTATTCAGCATTTGGCGTTGTCACAATTAATGTTTGAGGACTATATTGTGTTAAAAGCAACGCCATTATTTTAGGTAATCGTTCCTCATTAATATGTTCAATGACTTCGCATAAAACGATGACGTCTTTATGTTGTAATCGTGCATCGTAATAAAATAGCGAGCCCCATGTAGGTTTTGGGGTTACAAATGCATCCTCTAAGCCTTCAAAACGCTTGATTGCTTTTTTCATTGCAGCTTCACTTGGTTCAACCGCAAGCAACTCGTCAATTCCTTTAACGTAGGCAAGTAAACTAGAAAGCTTTCCTTCGCCAGAACCAAAGTCAACGATTGATGATTTTCGAGGTAGATTTTTAATAGTTTCAACAATTTTTTCGTAGCGTAATGTATTGAGTGACCGCGTTACATTTTATGGTGTTGTGTTACCATCATATAAATGGGAGAAGCGTAGAGCTTTTTTATAAATAAATTCTTTCATTGGATGTGTATCTAACCAGCCTTCTCCGTAACGTTTAAGCTTATCCACTTCCAACTCATTGATAAAGTAGTGCTTATAATCATCTAAAACGGGGATGAGTACAAAGAGATGTTGTAGTGCTTGTTGTAGCGTAATGTCCGCAGATAATGTGAGAAAACGCGCACGATGGTTGTTATTCAAAGCCTCGATGTTGACAGTGTAGCCAAGAGGCTGAAACAATTCATTTATCTCTTCATTTGTCATAGCTGAAGCGATTGGACCGAATTCAAATTCAAATGAAAATGCTTGAGTTACCCATTCCATATATTGTTCTTTTGGTTTGCCATTTAACTTATTTCAGCGGATGTTCAAACATCCGCTGAAATAAGTTAAGCCTCCGGCGGATATCACGGAATCGGAAAGGAGTTCTTTGTGCAAGCACAAAGCCGAATCCGGACACAATTATGCCGAGGCATAATTGATTGAAGTACCTAAAGCAGAACGGATCATGGATAAAAAAATACTACTAGCGGCGAATTCGCGGTCATTAATATAATGTGTAATATCAAGCGCGTTGTCATTTTGAACAAGTGCGAGTGCATTTGGCGTAACAAATATTGTCACAGCAAGGTTTGTTTCAGAAAGCTCATGATAGACAAGTCGAACTAAATGATCTTTTACACGCCGTTCATATAAATTATTCGGATTTTTTGATAGTAAGTAGGAGATAGCTTTCACATTTTCTCCCTTTGCCTGTATTGTTAGCTGCATATTCTTCCTCCATTCTGTACGCAAAGGCATAATGTGTTTTCTTATTATGGCTCATCACCAAAAGTTGTGGATGACATTTGTTTAGAAGTATACCTTGTATCTAAGTTGATCTTCGTTCCGACTGGGGATCATCGGACGACCCCAGTCGGAACGGAAATCAACGCCACATTACGGTGACGGACTATTATTCAAAGCATAACATAATTTTACATCATCATGTCAGTATCATAATAAGCAAAGGTCAAGGATGCCTTCGTTTTTGTCTTAATAGATAATATATCTTTTCAACGCATGAATGATATTGTAAGATGAAAGAGACTCCATATGATTACCTTTTGCAAAGGAAAGGATGTTATAGATGATCCAATCTTTTTGGCAAAAGTATAAAAAAAGTATGTTATTCCCTGGCATACTTGTAATCGGTGGACTTTGTTACTTCTTTTTTTCGAGTTCTGACTCTTCACCTCCCCAAGAAGAGCTCATCGAAACAATCCAACCTATGAAACAACATGAAATAGAAGAGCCTGTGGATGAAGCGGTCATACAGCAGGTATTTGTTGATATAAAGGGCGCTGTTATGTATCCAGGCGTTTATGAGCTACAGCCCGACCAACGAATTATAGATGTCGTACAGCTTGCAGGGGGGTATACCCAGGATGCTGATACGCAACTCATTAATCATGCCCAAAAAGTTCAGGATGAGATGGTTATTTATATTCCTGTAAAAGGGGAAAAGCTAGACGAAATAACCTCAAATATCCTGACGATGCCTACTAGCGGAACATCACAAGGCGATAACGGTATGAAAGATCAAAAGGTTAATTTAAATAAAGCAGATGAAGCAACACTTACGACATTGACAGGTATTGGTCCATCAAAGGCTCAAAGTATTATCTCCTATCGTGAGGAGAATGGTGACTTTAAAACCATTGAGGATTTAAAAAAAGTGAGTGGTATTGGCGAAAAAACGTTTGAGAAGTTAAAGGATTTCATTACAGTTAAGTAACGGCAGTAAGATTTGAGATATTGACGATTCTTTTCAAAACGGGCTACACTATAGAGCATAGTGACTGATACAGTCGGATGTCACGGATTTTCAAAGGAATGAATTGTACAGACACAATTCAAAATCCGGACGCAATTACGCTAAGGCGAAATTGATTAATAATGTATGTAAAATTTTGGAGGTAGTCATATGGAGCGAATTACTTGGGATCAATTTTTCATGGCGCAAAGCCATTTACTCGCATTACGTAGCACATGTACAAGACTGGCAGTAGGAGCAACCGTCGTTCGAGATAAGCGAATTATTGCAGGTGGCTATAACGGTTCAATTACAGGTGACGAACATTGTATTGAAGAAGGTTGCTATGTTGTTGATAATCATTGTGTGCGTACAGTGCATGCTGAGATGAATGCACTTCTACAATGTGCTAAATATGGTACGCCCACAAAAGGTGCAGACTTATATGTGACACATTTCCCGTGTCTACCATGTACGAAATCTATTATTCAAGCAGGTATTGAACGCGTCTATTACGCTACTGATTATAAAAATAACCCTTATGCACAGGAATTATTTGAAAAAGCAGGTGTAGAAGTTGTTCACGTTCCATTTGATGAACGTAAAATCGACTTTTTAAGCGACGAAAAATTAGCCTTGTACATAGACATGCTAAACGAGCTTCGTGAGAGTGGTATGCCTGCAGAAAAATTGCTCCCATATGAACAGAAGGTGAGTGCATTATTTGGCAAAAAGCTCTAAAACATAAATGGGTTTACGTAGCGCTAGCTGTACTTGTAGCTTCAATAGCGGCACACAAGTCAGCTTGGCTACTAGCTATTCTTCTCCTTTTCGCGTTATGGCTTAAGATGAAAGGGGAAACCCGTTTAATTTCAGCTCTTGTTATAGTCATTGGATTTCTTTCCTATTTCTTCATTGTTACATTTCAACTGACGGAAACTTCCCCTCTACCGTCAACATTCCAAATAACTTGGTCGAGTGAATATAAAATAAATGGTCAAAAACTCAGAGGCTTTGTAAAAACTGAAACAGGTGAGAAGTTGTATATCGTGTATACATTCTCCTCAGAACAAGAGAAAAGCTTTTATGAAAATACGTCATTAACAGGCAGGACTTACCTTGTTCAAGGAGAACTTATAGCACCTTCTCCGCCTGCACATGCGTATGCATTTTCTATGGAAAAATATTTAATAAGTAAAGGTGCTAGTGGAATATTTGAAGTTTCAAGCTGGACCTTTAAAGAAGAGAAAAAATCCATTCGTTCGTTTCTTGCTAAACAGAGACACTTTATGAAAAAACATATTGAAACTACATTTCCCAAGTCATTAGTTGCAGAGGCACAAGCACTGCTAATAGGATTACAGGATCAAGTCGATCATGAGCTTCAACGAGCCTATCAAAAGCTTGGCATCACACATCTATTTGCCATTTCTGGTCTGCATGTGGCACTCGTCTCATGGTTGTTTTTTGAAGGTCTTCTACGTGTAGGCATACGAAAAGAAATAGCGACTTTAGTTCTGCTCATCATTTTACCTATATACGGGGTGATAGCGGGTGGTGCTCCTTCCGTATGGCGCGCAGTATCTGTCGTTGAATTAATCATGCTGGTGCGCTACGCTAGGTGGCGAATATCTATTGATGATGCTCTAGCCATTAGCTTTATATGCTTTGTGCTACTTGAACCAGGTGTCATTTATCAGATTGGCTTTCAATTGTCATATTTAGCAACGGCTAGTCTCGTCTATTCGGGTGTCATTTTTAAGCAGTCTACGAATTGGCTAATCCGCTCATTTTTCATTACATTTGTTTGTCAGCTTCTTGTTTATCCATTATTACTTCATCATTTTTATGAAATTTCTATTTCTTCATTTTTAGCAAATATTATTTTCGTACCATTGTTTTCCTTTGTTATTTTACCTATGAATATTGTATTGTTTGTTGTAACGATTATTTCGATGCCGGTAGCAAAAGTTTTATTTATTGGGTACGAGCCGCTCCGTGTTTGGTTAACGAAGTTTATTTTATATATTCAGGAATTGCCGTTTCAGCTGTGGTCGCCAGGAAAACCTGCTATTTGGCTTATTTGCGTGGCATTAATCAGTGTGTTAGTAGGCTTCTATTTTTTAGAAAAAAAGCATTATGGTAAATTTGCAGTTGTGATTTTCATTCCTGCATTATGTATTCATTTATTGCCGATGCTTTTTAATGAAACGAAACTTACGTTTTTAAACGTTGGTCAAGGTGATTGTATAGTTATTGAATTACCGTTTAGAAGAGCTGTATATGTTATTGATTCAGGAGGCTTACTGCGCATGGAGCAGGACCTATGGAAGGCTTCAGATAGCTTATATGAGGTTGGGAGACAGGTTGTTGTACCGTTTTTAAAAGGAAAAGGGATACGAAACATTGATATCTTTATCGTCACTCATGCTCATGCGGATCATATGGAGGGGGCTGAGGAGGTTTTGCAAGAGATTAATATGCATGAAATTCACCTCACTCCTGGTTCAATGGATAAGCCTATGATGCGAGATTTACTGCTGGAAGCCAAAAAGCACAAGGTTCCCGTGAAAGAAAAGATGGATGGAACAACTTGGCGCATAGGAAATACTAGCTTTCAATATTTATGGCCCCGTGACACCCATTATGAGGGGAATGATGATTCAATTGTTTTGTATTTGCAACAGGGATCATTTCGAGCATTGTTAACGGGTGACTTAGAGGAGCATGGTGAACGGCAGCTTATTAATCTTTACAACACGCAATTAGCGGGCATGACGTTGTTGAAGGCTGGACATCATGGTAGTAAAACATCTAGTATTGAGCCATTTGTAGAGCTGTTACAGCCTGAATTAACCATTTTTAGCGCTGGACTCAATAATCGCTATCGTCATCCACATGATGAAGTAGTAGAGCGTTTTACAAGTCGAAATTTATCTACTTTAACAACCGGAATAGATGGGACGATTGAAGTACGAATTCGGGGAAATAGTTGGTCCGTGAAAAAGGAAAAAGACCTTGTCCAATGAGCAAGGTCTTTTCCTACGTAAATAAAGTTCAATTATCTAGATACGAATTCTACTATGATTGCGACGAAAAACATAACTGTGAAAGCTCCAAATGATACACCGAAACCAACACCAGAATCGATTGCATCGTTACGGCGACATTGTATGTTTTTTCCTTCAAATGGATTCATTGTTATCCCTCCAATTCTGTTATTTATTATAAGACATCAATTTCATAAAAGCTATAAAGAAACGGAGAATTTGCCATATGGCATGGAATCGACACAATTCGGTCAAAGTCACAAAGGAATAGAAATCATGTATACTAGTAGTATTGCTACATGGAGGGAAAATTATGATTTCAACGGTTTGGAATAATATTAAAAAAGGACAGCTTTCACCAGTTTATTTACTTGTTGGTGAAGAAAGCTATTTTATAGACGAAACAGTTAAACGGTTAAAAGAAGCAGTAGGGCCCGAAGAAGAGATCGAGATGTCAACATTTGATTTGGAAGAAATGCCAGTGGATGTCGTGATAGATGAAGCAGATACAATTCCATTTTTCTCTGAGCGCAAGTTAATAATTGCCAAAAATGCATCCTTTTTAAAGGCAACTGAAAAAGGAAAAGAAAAAATTGACCATGATGTAAAGCGCTTAGAAACATGGCTAGCTAACCCTTCCGATTTTTCAGTCACAGTTTTTATCGCACCTTATGAGAAATTGGATGAACGAAAAAAAGTGACTAAAATGATGAAGGAGCATGCTTTTTTAGTTCAAGCTGAAACACCAAAGGAGCAGGACTTAGCTGTGTGGATTCAAAGTAGAGTCAAAGCAGAAGGGAACAGCATAACACAAAATGCGATTGAGCAGCTTGTCGCAATGGTAGGACCGAACATGCTACAGTTGCAAATGGAAATTGAGAAGCTAACTTTGTATTTAGGAGATAGTGGTGAAATTACTGCTACGTTAGTCGAGGATTTAGTGGCAAAAACGTTAGAGCAGGATGCCTTTAAAATGTTAAATGCATATTTTGCCAATGACTCAGTAGGGGCATTGTCTATTTATCATGATTTACTACGTCAAAAGCAAGAACCCATCATGCTTGTTGGATTACTTGCATCAAATGTACGTACGATGTCCAATGTATTTTACTTATTAAAAAAAGGCTATCACCCACAGCAAATTGCAAAAAATTTAAAAATACATCCTTATCGTGTCAAACTTATGGTTGAGCAGCGTAATCGTCCGTCAGAGGAAAGTTTATTGAAAGCATTATATCAGTTAGCAGAGGTCGATTTACAGCTGAAAACAGCGGGGGGTAATCGTGAGCGTTATTTAGAACTCTTTTTACTGCGCCAACTTTAAGCTACAGCGATTGTTTAGAGAGAAAACACATATCAGCGAGCTGTCCTAAGCAATATGGGCAGCTCTTTATTTTCATACAGCAAATGTTTTTGAGCGAAAGTAAGCGTCAAAGACAATTTCGGCTTAGATGTAATTAATTATCTATAAAAATTAAAAAGATCAGTTACTCTGAATAGAGTATACTGATCTTTATAACAATTACGCTTTTTTAGCAAGGCGAGACTTCTTACGAGCCGCCGCGTTTTTGTGGATAAGTCCTTTTGAAGCTGCTTTATCTAAAGATTTGTAAGCTGCTTGTAAAAGTTCTTGTGCGTTCTCAGCATTAGCAGCAACAGCGTTTTCAGCTTTTTTCACTGTAGTACGCATTGCAGATTTAGCTTGAGTGTTAGCAGCGTTAGCTTTAGCGTTAACTTTTACGCGTTTAAT
The DNA here is from genome assembly GCF_030209535.1 of Lysinibacillus sp. fls2-241-R2A-57. Classification (NCBI taxonomy): domain Bacteria; kingdom Bacillati; phylum Bacillota; class Bacilli; order Caryophanales; family Bacillaceae; genus Lysinibacillus; species Lysinibacillus sp. fls2-241-R2A-57. Next base: position 36,541 of record NZ_JARVRU010000013.1, on the reverse strand, counting down.
CGCAGATTTAATGTTTGGCATATCTTTCACCTCCTAAATTAGGTACGAGATGATATCTTCTCATTGATTTCTTGTGTCAATACAACAAAAATCATTTTAACAAACGCTAGGCTAAATTGCAATAGATAAATGCAAAGAATATTTACTTGACAGTTTGAACAAACTACGGTTGAGGTGAACTGTATGCAAAATTTAAATTGGCAACGTACGGATTTAATTGATGAGTCGGAAGAGGTCGTTTTACATCAAACGAAAGAACAAAAAGAAACGCTTGAGGAAAAGCGTGGTGTCCAAATAGAAGATCGGAATACCGGTCGGGTAAAAATTACTGATGTGCTCGTTAATGCAGATGGTGAGAAGCAAATTGGTAAGAAGAAAGGACAGTACATTACACTTTCCGTACCTACTTTGACGCTTGATGATCAGGATGGATTTGAGCAGCTTGAAAAAGAATTGCTTGTGAATTTTAAAAAAATGCATGAAGAAATGTCATGGAATGAAGCTGACAAAATTTTAATTATTGGCCTAGGTAATCGTACCATTACACCCGATGCTATAGGACCCTATCTTATTGATCACTTGCATAGTCTAGAGGTTATAGATGAAAAGTTTGTCATGTACGCGCCAGGTGTTACAGGGCAAACGGGTTATGAAACAGGTGAATTTGTAGCGGCAGTGGCTGAACGACTAAAACCAAAATTGATTATTGTCGTAGATGCTCTTGCAACAAGAGCTAGTAATCGCTTATGTAAAACAATTCAATTAACGAATACAGGAATACATCCTGGTTCAGGCGTAGGAAATCAGCGTAAGGAAATTTCATATGAAATGCTTGGCATTCCTGTTACCGCAATTGGTATCCCAACAGTCGTTGATGCACCTGTATTAATTGCAGATGCTGTAGAGTTAATGCTACGCTCTATAGCTGCACGAGTTGCAGAACGGAGTAAACCTTCATCAAAATTGTCATTAGCATCTTGGCAACCAGATACCGATAAAGAGCTAGATATGTCTTTAGTAAAACCAATTTTCGGTGAATGGGCTACTTGGACCAAAGAAGAGCGTCAGCAATTGTTTGCTGAGACATTTTCAGGCTCTCATACACAACTGATGGTTACGCCAAAGGAAGCCGATTACTGGATAGATAAGTATGCGAAACTCGTGTCATCTATGCTTATGAAATGGGCAAATAATCTATAGTTTTTTTCGTTCTAAAAGGCACATCCCCTCCATACGTTAAGGGGAGGAGGGTGTGACTTTGCTAAAAAAACTACAGTGGTCATTTGGTTTATTATTGTTCTTCTTCGTATTACCTGTCATTGCTGGGCAACTTCCGTTCAACAAGCAAGCATCGACTCCGATTAAAGAACCAGAGGATCAACAAGTCGTGTATGCTGCTACTAATATAGCTGAACAAAGTGCGCTTGAGCAGACAAAAGAGGAGACAAAAGAGCAGACACAAGAGCAGGCAAAAGATCCGTTTAAAGTATTATTATTATTTACGCATTCGCAAGAATCATATCAACCGATGGTAAAAGCTGTTAGTGGGAAAGCTGCCGTTTATGATGAAAAAACAAATATTTATAATTTACAAGATACTATTTCCAAGCATTTTAGCATGAACGGTATACAGACGGACGTTTTAGAGGTTGATGTTATGAAGGAATTGAAACGTAAGGGAAAAACTTTTCCGGCTTCCTACAACACGGTGCGTCCTTACTTATCAAAACGTTTACAAGAGCAGTCCTATGACTTAGTTATTGATTTGCATAGAGATTCTGCTAAGAGAAAAGCAACAACGATTACACATAACAATGAATCCTATGCACGTATTGCAATTGTCGTGGGTGCAGAGCATAAGAATTATAGATGGAATACTGCTTATGCAGAAAGTCTATCTGCTTCTATGAATGAAATTGTGCCAGAAATTTCTAGAGGTGTTATCTCTAAAAGTGGTGACAATGTAGATGGACGCTATAATCAGGATTTAACAAAAGAAATGATTTTAATCGAACTAGGTGGAATTGATAATACAGAAGAAGAATTGAATCGTACAATTGCCGTTATAGGAAAAGCTATTGCAAAATCCTTTGTTACAGGAAAACAAAATTAATACGCATCTTATTTTAAAACTAGTATAAGATTACTATAATTTATATATTGGAATTGGCAAAAAGATGGATTGTTTAAGATGACATCCTTTTTGCCGATTTTTGTAAGAACGTCTTACTTAACAATCTTGGACAAGTAGACACACTATAACGTGATTGATTTCCGTTCTAGCTGGGCTGACGCTTCGCTTTCGCACAGAGCTTTCTGGGGGCGTCCGATTAGCTGTGTGGTCACGTCACGAAGGCGTTATCACAAGACGTAAGAAGTCGCTCAGACGCTACTCCAATCAACTTCTATCCTTGGCATACATTTGTTATCCCTTACTTTTAAGTGATGAATCCTATTGTTAGCAAAATTACCAAGAATTTTTTTTAGAAAAAATAGTGGTTAGACCTTTAAATTGTTCATTTCTTGTCTTATAATTTTCAAGTCGGATCATAAAGATTTGAGTTGTGGAAGTTTTGTAACGGCATATGCAATAGGCGAAATACGCTTTTAAAGCATCTACCATTTTTGGAGATGCTTTTTTGACGGCAAGATTATAGAAAAAATTAGAGAGTATTCCAAAAGGATAAAGCACAACTATACATATGAAGAGATTAATTGTGTTGTTTATGTGATAAAAGGGAAATTTAAATATAAAAATTCATGCGAATTGATTGAAAAATATCGGGGTGTTGTTTCTCTAGAACTACTAGCTGTCTGAAAGAGACTTTTTAGTTTTGTAGCGGAAGGTGCTCGAGGAAAGCGAGCCATTTGGAGCGGAATTCAACTTCATCTTCAATATGCTAGTGAAATATAGTAAATCAACAAGCTTGATAAAAATTTTCTAAGCTATCATTTTATATAAACTTTTATAGTTACTCACCCGTCAATCATATAAGTGAGTGTACTGAATGTTATTTAAAAGGGGACGATGTTTGGCTTTAGTAAAGTTTACTTAATAGGTTTTGTATATTATTGGAAGAAGAGGAAGGAATATTATGTCAGGCAAGACGTTTAATCATCGTTATATCCCTGGGCTTGATGGGATTCGAGCTTTAGCAGTACTAGCTGTTATTGCATATCATTTTAACTTCAGCTGGGCCAGTGGTGGGTTCCTAGGAGTAGATATCTTTTTTGTTTTATCAGGTTACTTAATAACCTCTACCATATTACCTTTAAAAGGAAATCAGTTAACAGTAGGATTAGGGAAATTTTGGCTGGGTCGATTTCGACGCTTACTACCTGCTGCATACGTAATGATTATTACTTCATTCGCTTGGGCGACCCTGTTTCATCAGGAACTTCTCAATACATTGCGCGGAGATGCAATATCCTCTATTTTTTACTCAAGTAATTGGTGGTTCATTTTTCATAAACTCTCTTATTTTGATAGTTTCGGATCCCCTTCACCTTTAAAAAATTTATGGTCTTTAGCTATTGAGGAACAATTCTATATTATTTGGCCGATTCTGTTAATGATTGGGCTTTATATTGTTAAAAAGCAGAGTAAATTAGCCATTTTCATCTTTATCGGTGCATTATGTTCAGCTACGTTAATGGGCATACTGTATGAGCCTGGAGCTGATCCGAGTCGTGTCTATTACGGGACAGATACGCGTTGCTTTGAATTACTAATAGGCTGTTGGTTAGCTCTCGTTTGGCCGATGAAAAGACTATCGTCACAAAAACTATCTACTGACCATGTCAATAAACTAAATATTATCAGCGTGGTTGCTTTTACTATTTTCATTTTAAGTATTATTTTTGTAGATGAATATCAAACTTTCTTATATAGAGGAGGTATGTTCCTATTTTGTTTGAATGCAGCTGTATTAATAGCATGTGTTTGTCATCCTATTAGCTTTTTAGGGAAAATACTTTCTTTGAAGCCTCTACGTTGGCTTGGTTCAAGATCGTATGGAATTTATTTATGGCATTATCCGATTATCGTATTAGGTACGCCAGTCCACGAAATAGGCAATCCTTCGTACTGGCGAGTTGCTTTACAGTTAGTTCTTATTTTGATAATTGCTGAATTATCGTATCGTTTTATCGAAATGCCCATACGTAAGGAAGGATTCCGTTCTTATTACCGACAGTACCTTAAATTTAATAAAAATAAATGGGGAAGCTTTTCGGTAACTAGAAAAATTTCAACGGTGCTCATTCCTCTATGCCTTTTAGTATTTTTGACTGGAATGACAGGTGTCGTAGGAAAAGAACAAACGGAATCAAAAGAATCCCAGATAACAGAAGTTAAAATTAATGGTGCAGAATCAGCTGCTAAGCAGGACGATACCGTAACGAAAAAAGAAACAGCAGAAAGTGATTCATCGAATGTCGAGGATGAGAAAGTTGAAACTAGTACTCAACCGGACATAAAAGAGCCTGAACAGGAGGAAGATGATACAGCTGCTAACGCTATCGATGAATCTTATACTGGAATATTAGCCATTGGAGATTCTGTCATGATAGATATTGCTAAAAGCTTACATCAGGTCTATCCTAACATTACAATTGATGCAAAAATTGGTCGCCAAGTTTCACAAGCTGTCAAACTGGCACCAAATTATGCTAGTTTTAATCAACCAGATAAAGCAGTTATTATTCAACTTGGTACAAATGGTTTCTTCTCGAATGATCAGATTGATGCACTACTTGGAGCTTTCTCAAATGCCGATATTTATTTAGTGAATGCTCGGGTACCGCGACCTTGGGAAGGTAAAGTGAATTATTCATTACAACAAAAAGCTCAAGAGCATGATAATATTACATTGATTGATTGGCATTCGGCTGCAATCAACCATCCAGAGTTCTTTGCTCCAGACGGCGTACATTTAGAACAAAAAGGTATTGATACGTTAACAAACCTTATTCAACAATCGATAGATAATCATTAAGTAATAAAGTAGCCAGCATGCACCATGTTTTAGGTGTAGCTGGCTATTTTTTGTTAAGGGTACAGGAACCACCTTTTGCAGCCACCTTCTTATCGCTTTTCGTAATGTTTTCCAGAGGAAATGGCACATCCATCAGAATAACGATTGATTTGACTGCCTTTATACCGTTCAAATGTTGTGGTTTATATAAGGTTCATAATATAATTCATATTAGTTTGAAGTTTCAAGAAATCCCTTTATATCAAGGGTTCAGAACGTGTAGGACTAGTTGTTAGCCCTAAAATTTGCCCCACTTGCCAATAAAACTTTGACTAAACAGTGTTACAGACTGCTCCTCTAATTCCTTCAATACATGGCCGTAAATCTGATAGACACAGCCTCCAATCCAGATACGAGATTTTCATTCTACATTGGCGTTCCAATATACTGTACTTTATTGTCAATCCATATTTGCATAAAAAAAGATTAATGAGCCTAGTTACAAACCATTTTTAGATGCACAATAAATGACAAAGAAATTAAATAATACAACTTTATATAAATAGTTGTTTGCATCCATTTTTCTAGTAAACAATCAGAACGTTTGGGGAATTGTGATGAGTTGAGGGGGATACTGAATGTGTGAGGTTTTTAAAAAGAAATAATACATTTGACTGCCCTCAATTCATTCTAGTTTGTTTCTTAATTGGAAGATGGAATATTCGGAATAATTTGACACTACTATTTATCTTTGATAATATGAAAACGCATACATTTCTTACATAGAAACTGGGGGGAGTAAATCAAATGGTGAAAACTCTGTACAAACTAGATTTAAGCAAATCAATGGAAGAACAGGCGCATCCTGGTCACAATCGATGGCACCCTGACATACCAGCAGCATTTTCAGTAGATCCAGGCACTTCTTTTAGAATGGAATGTAAAGACTGGACAGATGGACAAATTAAAAATGATGATAGTCCAAATGATATTCGGGATGTGAATCTTGCACGTGTTCATGTGTTGAGTGGACCGGTCTATGTGAACGGCGTTGAACCTGGAGATTTACTTGTCGTAGATATTTTAGATATTGGTACTTTTCAAGATTCGGCGTGGGGGTTTAACGGCATTTTCGCAAGAGAGAATGGGGGAAGTTTCTTAGTTGAAGAATTTCCAGAAGCAGCTAAATCAATCTGGGATTTTGAAGGCATTTATACGACTTCGAGACATGTACCTGGTGTAAAGTTTGCTGGGATTATTCATCCTGGCTTAATAGGCGTTGCTCCCTCTATGGAACTTTTGCAAAAATGGAATGAACGAGAAAAAGAACTCATCATGACCAACCCAGACCGGGTTCCAACGTTGGCCAATGCACCGACTCCGGAGAGGGCAGTGCTCGGCACATTAAAAGGGGCTGAGTTTGATCGAGTAGCTAAGGAAGGAGCTCGAACAGTACCACCAAGGGAAAATGGAGGGAACTGTGATATTAAAAATCTATCTAAAGGGACGAAAATCTTCTTCCCGGTATTTGTGGAGGGAGCGAAGTTATCGGTAGGAGATCTTCATTTTTCACAAGGGGATGGAGAAATCACATTTTGTGGTGGTATCGAGATGGCAGGATGGATTGATCTAAAGGTGGATGTCATTAAAGGTGGCATGGAAACCTATAAAATTTACGAAAATCCTGTATTCCAACCCGGCCCAGTAGATCCAAACTATAATGATTTCCTCGTTTTCCAAGGGATTTCAGTAGATAATAAGGATGGGAAACAACATTATTTAGATGCTACTCTTGCGTTTCGTCGGGCATGCTTGAATGCCATTGAGTATTTAAAAACGCTGGGTTATACAGGTGAACAAGCCTATATGTTGCTGAGTACAGCACCAGTTGAAAGTCGAATCAATGGCATAGTCGATGTTCCAAATGCTTGTTGTACCATTGCAATCCCTACAAAAATATTCGATAAAAATATTATGCCAAAATGATAGGATAAGGAGGTTTATTCTTGCCTAGTTACACATTTCGTTGCAATGATTGTGGAGATTTTACGTTATTTTTTAAATCAATGGCAGGGAATAAAGACAAATCAACTTGTCCTATTTGCCAATTAGAGTCAAATCGGGTCTATTTTGCACCTAATGTGTATACACTTTCGAGAGCACTTAGTTCGCAAATCGAAAAGGGAATGGAACCGCAATTAATGAGTCGAGAAGAATTAGGGACCAATAAGCCAAGGAAAAAAGCGGGCACAAATCGTCCGTGGCAATTCGGGTAAGCAACTATTGCTTTACTGGATATATTGGAAAAGATCTATTCTATCATTCAGCGAAGGCGCCTACTGTGATAGGCGAAAATAATGACAGTAGTTTTCTGTCTAGTTTATTGCGGGTGGTATCCCCAAGCGCCGAGCGTTGTCGGTAGGATTTTTTATCAGATCCCAACAGAAGACGCCCACTTCAAGCGTTAGCTAAGTGGCGAGTAGTTTTCAATTCAACGTATATTAATTATCTCTAAACGACAAAAAAGCTGATTGCCCGTTGTAAAATGGCCAATCAGCTTTTTGTGGGGTCTTGAAGTGCATTATTAAAGCGCCAAGCGGTTTAACAGCTGGCCTAGACATAACTTAGAAAACAATTCTGACAAACGGAGAGGCATAACATTTGTTACTTAAAGTAATTTGTTCGATTTCTACTAATAAGTTAGGAACCGTAACATAATCCACGAATATTTTCATCAATCATCAGTGTATGGATCTCTAACCAATTCCAACAAATTTCTCCTAATATGCCGCCCTGGATTTGATCATTTTCATCTGTGAGGAAGCGGTCGATTTCTTGATAACTACCTCGTAAATCTTCGGGAAATGTTTTGAATTATACTCGTAAAGTTTAATCGGATAAACAATGGCATGTCTTTTAGAAAATGGTATTTTACGTGATAAATACGTAGATAAATGCGAAAGATGTTCTGAACATATTCCTTGGACAAATATGTACAGTGCTATTTTTTATGTAAGTGAGATATTCTTATAATTTTAAAAAAGGTCGAAACAATTAGCCTCAATCTTTCTTACTCACGCATTTCTTTACACACGCTCGCCGTATTTTATTAGCCCCAAACTTGCCCCAAATAGCCCCAAAATCATGCTGTAATATACATTAACTTGCAAAATCTAAAAACCACATAAAACCCTTACAAGTATTGATGTAATAGGCTTTCTAGTTTAGTTGTTGTTGTACTTTGCATATCTTTCATAGTATAATTCATTATAGTTTAATTAGGAGTGGAAAAGATGAACCGAGAAGCACGTTTAAAAAGACAAGAGAATATACGAAATTTCTCTATTATTGCACATATTGACCACGGGAAATCAACGCTTGCTGACCGTATTTTAGAGCAAACGAAATCATTAACATCTCGTGAAATGAAGGCACAGCTCCTCGACTCAATGGATTTAGAACGTGAGCGAGGCATAACGATTAAATTAAATGCAGTACAATTAAAGTATGAAGCTAAAGATGGCGAAGTGTATACATTCCATTTAATCGACACACCAGGACACGTCGATTTCACATATGAAGTATCACGTAGTCTAGCTGCTTGTGAGGGCGCAATTTTAGTTGTCGATGCAGCACAAGGCATTGAAGCGCAAACACTGGCAAACGTTTACTTAGCGCTTGATAACGACTTAGAAATTTTACCAGTTATCAATAAAATCGATTTACCAGCAGCAGATCCAGAGCGTGTACGTCAAGAAGTTGAAGACGTAATCGGGTTAGACGCTTCTGAAGCGGTTTTAGCATCTGCCAAAGCCGGTATCGGAATTGAAGATATTTTAGAGCAAATTGTAGAGAAAGTGCCTGCACCAACGGGTGATCCAGATGCACCGTTACAAGCCCTTATTTTTGACTCTGTTTATGATGCTTATAAAGGTGTTATTATTTCCATTCGAATTATGCAAGGTACAGTAAAAGCTGGCGATAAAATTCGTATGATGGCTACTGGAGCAGAATTTGAAGTTATTGAAGTTGGTGTACACACACCGAAAGTTGTAGCACAGTCTGAATTAACAGTTGGTGACGTAGGGTATTTAACAGCATCGATTAAAAATGTAGGTGATACTCGTGTGGGGGATACAGTTACATTTGCTAATCGCCCAGCAACTGAGCCATTAGCAGGTTATCGTCGTTTAAATCCAATGGTATACTGCGGATTATATCCAATTGATACAGCGAGATATAATGATTTACGTGAAGCGTTAGAAAAGTTAGAGCTTAATGACTCTGCTCTTCAATATGAGCCAGAGACATCACAAGCACTAGGATTTGGTTTCCGCTGTGGCTTCTTAGGGCTTTTACACATGGAAATCATTCAAGAGCGTATTGAGCGTGAGTTTAACATTGATCTAATCACAACAGCGCCTTCTGTAATTTATAATGTTCACATGACAGATGAATCTACAGTTAAGGTTGACAACCCGTCATTTATGCCGGATCCTCAAAAAATTGATCGAGTGGAAGAACCATATGTAAAAGCTACAATCATGGTACCGAACGATTATGTAGGAGCTGTTATGGAGCTTTGTCAACTAAAACGCGGTAACTTCATGACAATGGATTATATCGATACTACACGTGTCAGCATTATTTATGAAATGCCGTTATCAGAAATCGTTTATGATTTCTTTGATTATTTAAAGTCAAATACGAAGGGCTATGCGTCATTTGACTATGAACTCATTGGTTATCAGACTTCAAAACTAGTGAAGATGGATATCTTATTAAATGGTGAGCAAGTCGATGCACTAAGCTTTATCGTACACCGTGACTTTGCGTACGAGCGCGGTAAAGTCATCGTTGAAAAATTAAAAGAATTAATCCCACGTCAACAATTTGAAGTGCCAATTCAAGCAGCAGTTGGCCAAAAAATTGTGGCGCGCTCAACAATTAAAGCGATGCGTAAGAACGTTTTAGCAAAATGTTACGGTGGGGATATTTCCCGTAAACGAAAACTTCTTGATAAACAAAAAGAAGGTAAAAAACGTATGAAACAAGTAGGTTCAGTCGAAGTACCACAAGAAGCATTCATGGCTGTTCTGAAGATGGATGATTCGAAGTAATTCAGTAATGATAAGGTTTTGTGACGTATTTAGTTAATTTATATTAGGGTCAAATGGTGGGGTTCCCCACCAATTCCCCACCATAAAAAAATACGTTAGCAATTCTTATATATCTTGAGCGAATGAATCAAAGATGTTTGCAGCATCTCTGGCCATTTTCTCAGTGAGGTGGCTATGAAGACTGAAACGGAAAATTATATTGCACAGGCTGTAAAGGATGGTATTATCCAAGCTTCACATTTGAAGGATTTTCAAAGTGGAGCAATGACAACTGATCGTTTATTAGGGTTGAATATTACGATTCAGCAACGCAGAAATAATAAAAAATAGTCAAAATCAGTACGGTACCTATTGAATTTAATCATATAATTATCAATGACCAGCAAAGCAAATTTAGCAGAGCTGGTCTTTTTTTGATGAATATTAATAGAATAAAAATGACAGATTTGTGAAATTATCATTCAAAAATAATGAATAAGAAAAGAGTAGTTTAAATATAAATGTCAAACATTCTGTGTTAAACATGAAATAAATAAAACTTTTGAACTGTGAAAAAGAGAATATCGCGCCCGAAAATAGGCGTTGTATATGGCGGGGTGTGGCGTGATTTATTGTAATTTATAATTATACCGCCAAAAAAGTGTTGTTAATACCGCCAAAAAATGGCGGTAAATTACCATTGAAATGGTTATATTGGTAATGATAGTATGTAGTTAACTCGAGGGTAAGTGATGCTATGGCTCGTAATATAAATATGAAAAGAGGATAAAAATGAAAAAAATTGTTATATTACTTGCAGCAATATGAATCACTGTTACGCCTTATTTTTCAACTAATAGTTTCGCAGAAGAAATAAATGTAAATAATCTAGAAGTAAACACGCCGGAATGGTTGTTGACAGTACCTGGTAGGATTGATCCTGATAACCCCGATTTAGATAATTTACCTCCCTCACATGCAATACTTTTTGAAGATCAAGACAATAATCCAAAGGCTATTAAGCCTATTGTAGGTGGAGAGGGACATACTTATTTAAATAAAGATGGTTTGACTTGGGATGGAACTAGTGCTACAACACTTGATGAAGTTGCGGCTAGTTATTCAGTTCATGGGGTACTATATAGACAAGATAAAGGGTCAAGTAAACTTGTGAAATTAGATACTGATTCTGATATTGCATATTTTTCTAAAGGGATGGTTGTTTCTCAAACTACAGGGAATACAGGGGTAGTTGGGTCTACAATGATTGCTGAAGGTGTTCATTATGTTGATTTGGGATTAGTAAATGATACTAAGGTAACAACTGAGAAAAAGGAAGTAAAATAAAATTTTTATTCAACCGCAAAGTGTAATTCTTTGTGGTTGTTTTGCTATTAAATAAAAAATTGTAAAACTAGGGAGTTTGAGATGAGAAGGGAAAAAAAAGCGATAATATATTTTTGTTCAATCCTAATTGTCATGTTGTTAATAATAATACTTATGAAAGGTAGAGATGAGGAGAGAGTAGATTCATCTAAAAAGGAAATTGTTGAGAAAACTGTTGAGAGAAGGCGAGTTGAGGTTGATATCGAGAAACAATTTGAAATTGATAGAAATAAGTTGGCTTTTAAAACAGATAGCAATGGAGAAATACAAGCTTCTTATATACTTACTCACAGCACTCAAAAAGACGAAAAAATAATAATTTATTCCTTTTTAGAAAATGATAATAACCCGATTATAATTGATATAAATGGTAAAAAAGCACAGTATCACGAAATTGTTGTTCCGAAAAATGGGGAGAAGAAAGTTGATTTAACTTTAACGGGATTACCAGCTGGGGAACATATTATTTATTTATTAGGCGAAAAGTATCTTGAAAAAGATATCGAAGAAGAGTTAGAAATAAAACAGACACAAGAAGTAGTATCACATAACTATTTTTCTCTAGAGGTTTTGAATAGTAATATTAAACCTTCGATAGTTGATGTGAATTATAAAGAAGTTGATAAAGTAGGAATTTCTAAAGAAATGAATAGGCTTTCTTTAGAATTATATGAAGATTTAAATTTATCAAATGAAGTTAATTCTATTGAGAAAAAAAACTATTATTTAGCTATTAATAATCCGAGTGATTATAAATTAGAATCGCATTTAAAATTGATTGCAGACTATAAGGTAGAGGAGTTAGATCAAATAATCGTACCAGCGAATTCAGAAGTAATATTGCCTGTCGATCTTAATAAAGTTACAGATGTGGAAAGTATTAGGTTTGTATTAGTGGGGAAACCAACAGAGGATATTAATATCTTACTTCCAGCTAGAATAATTCAAAAATCAAAACGTTTTTTGTTAAATAATACTTAGCATTAATAGCCATAAAAAAATCTATAAAGCCCAGGTACTCAATTAATTTTGAGCCTGGGCTTTTTTTTCATAGATTAATATTAAAGATTTTTATGAAATTGCTATGGACCACAAATCGAGAAACGAGTGTGTTCTTTGAAATTTTTTTGCACCCAATCATCTATTTTGTTAAAAAACCGGATGAAATCGATGTCCATTGAATTGTTTAAAGTACATGCAATGAAAGCGATTTGATTCCATTGTTCAAGGTTAACTGAATTTGGGCCAAAGTAATTAAAATTCGGTAAAACTTCATCTATATGTAGATGTAAAAAAGTAAATGCTTCTTCTGTTAAAAAAAATGAAGATTCATGCCAATGTTCATTTTTATAATCGCCGCGCATGAATTCAAAAACATCACGTTGTTGTAAGTTTTTTAATGTATGTATTTTAATCATTTAATCCTCCTTATCTAAAAAGCGACTCGTTTGAGTGACTATAATTTTATATATAAAAAAACTGTGGAAGGCATTATATTTACTTTAAATTATCAATAGCATATTGTGCTTCTTCTGCTGTGAATTTTTCTCCATGTTGCGATATCAGTTGTTCATAAATAGCTTGGTTTGACATACTCATTATTTCAGCATACTGTTCAGCTTTTGCTAATGCATTTGCTTTCCAATCAAATACAATGTTATCTATTGCGAATTGTGCAGCATCCGCAGGGAACTTTTCTCCATGTTCAGAAACCAATTGGTCATAAATACCTGCTTTTGACATTTTCATAGTTGAAGCATACTGTTCAGCTTTTTGTAATGCTAATTTATGTTCACGTGGTGCATTTTCTATTTTAGCCTTAGCCTCTGCTTTAGCCTTAGCTTCAGCTTCCTCTTTAGCTTTTTGTTCAGCTAATGCTTTTTCTTTTGCTTCACGTGCAGCTTTCTCTTCCTCTGTTTCTTTTTTTATTATTAAACCATATTGCTGAGTGGTCTATTTAAATTCCCCATCATATCCCCACCATTTGCAGAAAATAAAGCTCGATAAATCAAATTATCCATGAATAAAATTAAATAAAAAAACAGCTGTCAAACCCTTATATATAAAAGGTTTGACGGCTAAACATAAATACGAATAGATACGCCTGAATATAACATTTCTATAAGAAGCATTCATGGCTGTTCTGAAGATGGATGATTCGAAGTAACATTGATATACCGTTTATAAGGATTTGAATTGTGTGTTTTTATATCAGTAGGGTGGGGATTGCCACCGCTTTAAAATTGTGCCAGCAATTTATAAATGAAAATATACAAGCAAAATTTTAAATAGTACCCGTCTAAGAGGAATCTTAGGCGGGTATTTTTTACTTTGGTAGAAATGTACCCAATATTAATCGACAACACCTATGATTTATAGAATCATGAAATTATTTGAGTCATTCTACTTGTGAAATATTTAAATTGTATTCGCTTTTAAAAGTTTCAATAAATTTAACAGCACTTTTTGAAAGGTAACGGTCCTTCAACCAGATAACGGCGGAATCTGATTGAATACTAAGTTCTTCAAGCTCCAATATTTTCAGGCCATTCATAGAAAATGAACGTAAGACAGACTTTGGAAGTAAGGAAGCACCGACACCTTCTCTAACTAGGGACATAATCATAGCAGCGTCTGAACATTGACAGACAATATTTGGTTCATAGTGATATTTTCTACAAGCTTCTATTACCAGCTCGTATTGGCCAACACCCTTAATTCGTTGTAGCAACATTAGTGGCATACTTGAAAGTTCATCTAGTCTTATTGTATTTTCATAATTCCACGTCTCAGGGATAACGGCTACAAAATGGTCCGGAGGTAATGGCAGTGAGGATAAGTCATCTGATTCTGATTCTAAAGGTAACCGGACGATAGCAACCTCAATATGTCTATTTCTTAAATCTTGCAATAATCGATAGGTATCCCCTTCGTATAAACGAAATGTAACGTTTGAATACTTTTCTCTGAAAAAACGAATGCGTTCAGGTAGGTAAGAAAAGCATGTTTTTACAGATCCGATTGATAAGGTACCCTTAAGACCTTCCCCTACTTCTTTCACTTCCATAATTGTTTCTTCAATCTGACTTAAAAGATGGGTAGCTCTCTTATACAAAACTTTTCCTGCTGCTGTTAATTCTATATTCTTTCCATTTCGTACTATCAAAAGAGTACTAAGTTCTTCTTCCAGCGCTTTTAGCTGTTGACTAAGAGGGGGCTGGGCCATATGTAATTTTTTTGCTGCTCTAGTGATTTGGCCTTCTTCAACAATAGTGGCAAAGTATCGCAATTGTCTTATATCCACGAAATTCCTCCTTAGAAAGCATATTTATTTTATATGCATTGCGAACATTTTAAATATTTTAAATATTTCAAACTTAATGATACATTAATCTTGAAAACGATTCCATGAAAAGGTAGAAAAGGAGAAGATAAAATGTCTAGAATTCGAAAAGCTAAAGAAAGTTTAAAAGGTTCGATTGCACCAGTTATTACACCATTCAAGGAAGATGAAAGTTTAGATTTACAGACATTTAAAAGTTTAATTAACTGGCAAATAGAAAGTGGGAGCCATGGTATTTCGGTAACCGGGACTTCTGGGGAACCTAGTTCTCTAACGATCGAAGAGAGAGAGCTTGTGATGGAAACAGCAAGTAAAACGATTAACGGACGAGTTCCATTTATACCAGCAACGGGATCAGTAAATCATAATGAAGCGCTTCGGCTAACAAAGGCTGCTCAAGAAATGGAAGCAGATGCTGCGATGGTCATAGTTCCATATTATAACAAGCCTTCCCAGCAAGCATTATATAAACACTATAAAACTATTGCAGATGCCGTAGATATTCCAATTATTATATATAACATTCCTGGAAGAACAGGGGTGAATATGGAAGTAACAACAATGGCTCGACTTGTTGAAGATTGCCCGAATATTATTGGTGCCAAGGAGTCAAATAAAGATTTTGAACATGTCAATCGAGTGTTATTAAATTGTGGGAGAGATTTTAGTCTATTCTCGGGGATTGAACTTCTTTGCTACCCAATGTTAACAATCGGTGGAAAAGGTTCTATTAGCGCTACAGCAAACGTTGCACCAGCGAAAGTAGCAGAAATGCACAATGCTTGGGAGGAAGGCGACACTGAAAAAGCGTTAGATCTTCATTTTGAATTAATGACATTAAATGATGTGTTATTCAAAGAGACTAATCCTGGACCAGTAAAAGCAGCGCTGGGTATGATGGGTAAAATTACGCCAGTTTTACGTAAGCCAATGGATTTACCATCTGAGGCACTGCAAAACGAAATTCGTGAAGTTTTACATCAATATGGCATTTTATCAAATGAAATTGTAACTAAATGATCATTCAAAATCTAAAAAATTCTCTTACTCCTTATTATAGGAGTAAGAGAAGAATGAGGAGTGTAATCACATGCAAGTTCAAGTAACTGAGACTAAAAAAAATCACGAACACACGCAAGTAGAAAATATAAAACTCTATATTAATGGACAGTTTGTCGACAGTAAATCAGGTGCTACTTTTGAAAATAAAAATCCATTTACCAATGAAATAAATAACTATATCGCTGAGGGCCGTGAAGCGGATATAAATCAAGCTGTTCTTTCAGCAAAAGAAGCGTTTGAGAATGGCCCGTGGAGCAAGATGAAATTGAAAGAAAGAATGGAATATATTAATAGAATTGCAGATCTTATCGATGAGGAGATTGAAGAAATTGCTTTCTTAGAATCATTAGATACAGGTCTGCCAATTAGCCAAACAAGAAACCAAACCGCACGTGCTGCAGAAAATTTCCGTTTCTACGCACGAATGGTTGAGACGAAATTGCATGGCGAATCTTACCCAATGGATGATGAATTCATTAATTATACAGTTTATAAACCTTTAGGAGTTATAGGGTTAATTACGCCATGGAATGCCCCATTCATGTTAGAGACTTGGAAAGTAGCGCCTGCATTAGCAACTGGAAATACTGTTGTTTTAAAACCAGCTGAACTTTCACCATTGACTGCAAATAAATTAGCTGAAATTATTCATAAAGCTGAAGTTCCGGATGGCGTCTTTAATGTCGTTCATGGTTTTGGAGAAACAGCAGGGGCTGCTCTTGTTGCTCACCCAAATGTGAAAGCGATTTCATTTACAGGTGAAACGACTACAGGTTCCACTATTATTAAAAACTCTGCAGATACGTTAAAGAAAACATCGATGGAACTAGGTGGGAAGTCACCTTTAATTATATTTGATGATGCAGATCTTGAACGAGCTCTAGATGCAGCAATATGGGGGATTTTCTCTTTTAATGGGGAACGTTGCACATCCAATTCTCGAGTATTCTTGCATAAAAATATTAAAGATCAATTTGTTGAAAAATTAAAAGCACGTGTCGCAAACATTAAAATCGGGGACCCAATGGATTCATCAACTGAGCTTGGACCGCTAATTGAAAAAGGTCACTACAACAAAGTAAAAAAATATATAGAAATCGCTAAACAAGAAGGTTGTGAAGTAGTTCAGGGAGTGGTTCCGGAGAAGGTAAAGGCAGGTAATTTTGTACCACCGACACTTTTATTAAATGCAAAAAATGACATGAGAGTATGTCAGGAAGAAATCTTTGGTCCCGTTATGGCCGTAATCGAATTTGAAACAGATGAAGAAGTACTTCATATGGCAAATGACGTATCTTATGGACTAGCTGGTTTTGTATGGACAAAAGATTTAAAACGAGCACATCGTATGGCGGATGCTATTGAAGCAGGTATGCTTTGGATTAACGCTCAAAACGTACGAGATCTTCGAATTCCATTTGGTGGTATGAAGGATAGTGGAATTGGAAGAGAGGGCGGTCATTACGCAATGTTTGAATTCTATACAGAACCAAAAGTCATCCATGTAGCTATAGGTGATCATCATATTCCGCAATTTGGGAAGTAAAAACTACTTTTTAAGGGGGAAACAATAATGCCAGCAAAAACAGGAAAGCAATATATTGAAAGAGTTGATAATGCACAGGCAAATATATGGATTGATGGAAAACAAGTAGAAGGGAAGATTTCTGAACATCCAGCTTTTAAAGGAGTTATGAAAACTCAGGCAGAACTTTACGATTTGCAACATGATCCAGACAAAAAGGATTACATGACATATGAGTCTCCAACAACTGGTGAACGGGTAGGTACATCTTTTATACAGCCAAAAACAAAAGAAGAATTGGTGACACGTCGCAAAATGATGCAAGAATGGGCGAAATATAACGGTGGCATGATGGGACGTTCCCCTGATTACATTAATGTCGGGATGATGGCGTATGGTTCAGCTGCAGAAATGTTTGGAAAACAGGACTCCATCTATGCCGAAAATATGGCCAACTACTACGAGTATTGCCGTGAAAATGATTTATCTTTAACACATACGTTGATTCAGCCTCAAGTCAATAGGGGAGTAAATTCAGCACAGCTTCCAGATCCGTATATTGCTGCACGGATTAAAGAGAAAACATCTGAAGGGGTCGTTATTAAAGGGGCAAGATTGCTTGCTACTCAAGGTGGTATTACCGATGAAATCATGGTATTCCCATCTACTTTGTTGAAACAATCTGCTGAAGAAAATCCATATGCATTTGCATTTTCTATTCCTAATAACACACCGGGCTTAAAATTTATTTGTCGAGAATCTTTTGATTATGGTAAGTCTCATTTCGACCATCCGCTAGGATCTCGCTTTGAAGAAATGGATACTATTGTTGTGTTTGATGATGTTGTCGTTCCGTGGAATCGGGTCTTTGCCCTTGGTGATGTTAATGTGTGCAACCAGGCCTACAATGAAAGTAATGCAGTTGTTCATATGACACATCAAGTTGTATCAAAAAATATCGCAAAAACAGAGTTTGTACTTGGTATCCTTCAATTAATGGCAGAGACAATTAATATTGGCCAATACCAACATATACAGGAGAAAATCTCTGAGGTAATTATTGCACTTGAAACGATGAAAGCATATGTCGTTGCTTCCGAAGCAAATGCAAAAGTGGATAGATGGGGAACTATGACACCAGAATTTTCACCGTTAAATGCAGCACGTCATTACTTCCCGAAAATTTACCCTCGCTTTACAGAAATTATGCAATTAATGGGTGCAAGTGGCCTAATGGCGATTCCATCAGAATCAGACTTCAATTCTGCGATTCGTCCGGATCTTGATAAGTATTTACAATCAGCCACTGGAGATGCCTATGATCGTGTGAAACTTTATCGTTTGGCATGGGATGTATGTGTAAGTTCATTCGGTTCTCGACAAACACTTTATGAGCGCTTCTTCTTCGGCGATCCAATTAGAATGGCAAGTACGCTTTATAACGGGTATGACAAACAGGAATATGTTGATCGTGTAAAAGAATTTTTGAATCGATCAGAAGCGTTAGTTAAAAATAACTAATTAATCGACTAAGGGAGATGAGGAGTATGGATTTCAATATCATTCGCATTGCCAGAACTGTTATAAATGTGAAGGATTTAGAGCGTTCAAAAGATTTTTATGTAAAAGCGCTCGGCATGATTGAAACGGAAACAAAGGACGACTGTGTTTATTTGAGAGGGCTTGAAGAACACACACACCACAGCTTGGTTCTTAAAAAGTCCGAGACGTTAGGGGTACACGCACTCGGTTACAAAGTAGAAAAAGAAGAAGATCTTGACCGTCTGGCTGAATTGTTTCAATCAAAAGGCTTAAAAACAAAGTGGCTTAAGGAAGGTACTCAGCATGCTCTTGGGCGTGCACTGCATGTACATGATATTTCAGGGATGCCCCTTGAATTTTTCTGCAAGATTGAAAAAGCAGAGCGCTTACTTCAGCGCTACGACTTATACAGCGGTGCCCGAATTCAGCGGATTGATCACGTAAACTGTGCTGTACCGGATGTAGAAAAAGCTTACAACTTCTTTATCAACGAGCTAGGCTTTGCATGTTCTGAATATACAACTATAGAAGATGGGAATATCTGGGCTGCGTGGCTTCACCGCAAACAGACCGTGCATGATCAAGCCTTTATGAACGGTGATGGTCCGCGTCTTCATCACTTTGCTTACTGGCTACCGGATCCACTTGCTCTAATTCACTGCTGCGATGTTTTAGCTTCTCTTGGCTATTCAGAGAACATTGAAAGAGGTCCAGCACGCCACGGCTTATCCAATGCGTTCTTCTTGTATTTAAGAGATCCAGATGGATATCGCATAGAGCTGTATAACGGAGATTACTTAACAAGTGACAATGATTTCGAGCCAATTCGATGGGATTTAAATGACCCACGGCGTCAAACATTATGGGGTGCAAAAGCACCGGACAGTTGGTTTAATGAAACATCTCCGTTTTTAGATATTGAAACCAACGAACAAATTCAATCGACGGCACCAACCCTTGCACAGCGCAAACCAGAACTTGTTATTTAAATAAAAAGAATGGAGGAATTTCAATGGATGATCGTACATTTCGAGATGCGATGGGTAAATTTGCAACCGGTGTAACAGTTATTACAACGGACATTGATGGAGAGCCTCATGGCATGACGGCAAATGCCTTCATGTCAGTGTCGCTAAACCCGAAACTCGTACTAATATCGATTAAAGAAAATGCAAAAATGCTGGATAAAATCAACCGCTCCGGTAAATTTGCGGTAAATATTTTATCGGAAGACCAGCAAGAAGTTTCTATGTTATTTGCCGGCCAGATCAAAGAAAAGCGTGAACCGGAATTTGACCGCCTAAACGAAATCTCGGTAGTAAAGGATGCGCTAGCAAATATTGTATGCAATGTATATGGAAAGCAAGTAGCTGGTGACCATACGCTGTTCATTGGAGAAGTAGAAGAGATTGTCCTTCGTGAAGGAAATCCTCTGACATTCTTTACAGGGAAATATGGCCAGATCGCTGCACCGCAGTTAACTTAACATAAAAGGAGAGGGCAAACGATGGAGACAATTTATATCAAAAGCAAAAGTTCAATTGATAAATCAAAGTTCACTGAAAAGGAAACTTGTGTTTTGGCCCTTGGTTTTTTTGATGGCGTTCACATCGGTCATCAAAGAATTCTTGAAACAGCAAAACGAATTGCTGTGCAAAAACAATGCGCTTTTGGTGTTATGACGTTTTATCCGCACCCAAAAGATATACTCTTTCCTCATATGGAGCCAATGACTTATTTAACTCCGCTTCCTTTGAAAGAAGATCGATTTGAAAAGCTGGGTGTTGAGAAATTATTTGTTGTTGAGTTTAGCCCTGAGTTTGCCCGTCTTTCTCCTAACGATTTTGTTGCACAATACATTATAGGACTTGGATGTATACATGTTGTAGCAGGCTTTGATTATCATTATGGCTATAAAGGACTCGGTAGTATGAAAACGTTATCAGAGTATAATCCCGGAAGTTTGGAAGTAACGACTGTTCCAAAGATCCAACATGAAGATGAAAAAATTAGTTCAACAGCAATCCGAAAATTGCTCGATGAAGGTCATGTGCAAAAGATTCCTATGTATTTGGGCGATTTTTATGAAATTAATGGAGAAGTAAATCAAAGTTCCCTTTTTTACAAAAAACATCAGTTTCTTAAATTAATAGTAGAAAAGAAATACCGAATGCCTAAACCTGGTATTTACCATATTCAAGTTGAAATAGATGGT
Source organism: Lysinibacillus sp. fls2-241-R2A-57 (assembly GCF_030209535.1). NCBI lineage: Bacteria > Bacillati > Bacillota > Bacilli > Caryophanales > Bacillaceae > Lysinibacillus > Lysinibacillus sp. fls2-241-R2A-57. The sequence goes on along the minus strand of NZ_JARVRU010000013.1, from coordinate 15,393 downwards.
AATAATTATGATGGAACCTGCCACCAAATATCTATAAATGAGCAACACCCTTCATTATTAATACAATTAAAAGATTGTTCTGTATACCCATACAAGAAGCGGATTAAGATAAAGTGGCTAAATTATAAATATGGCAAGCAGAATGAGTCATACGGAATGAATGAATACATGAAAAAAGATGAGCTAGTGATCTAATGAATAGTAAGCTATAACAGAAAGGAGTAGACTATGAATTTAAAAGTGCAGGCAAGAAAGAAAAACTTATACATTGATGGTCAATGGAAAGAAGTCACTGAACATGCATCTCTAACATCTCCATACTCTGGAGATGTTATTGCGTATATTCCTAAGGCTAATGAAAAAGAAGTGAATGAGGCAATTGAAGCTGCATGTCGTGCAAAAACAGTAATGGCGAAAATGCCAGCTCACGAACGTGCTGCAATTTTGGAACGTTTGGTAGCTTTGTTTGAGCAGCGTTTAGATGAAGCTGCAGAAATTATCGCGTTAGAGGCAGCTAAACCAATTGCTACTGCAATCGATGAAGTGAAACGTACAATACAAACGTATAAGTTTGCAGCTGAAGAAGCAAAGCGAATTCATGGGGAAACACTTCCATTGGATGCTGCACCAGGTGGAGAAAAACGAGTAGCATATACGGTGCGTGAACCTATTGGGGTTATTGGAGCGATTACTCCATTTAATTTCCCGATGAATTTAGTTGCCCATAAAGTAGGTCCTGCCATTGCAGCAGGAAATACAATTGTATTAAAACCAGCATCTCAAACTCCACTATCTTCTTTCTTTTTAGCAGAGTTGTTACAGGAGGCTGGTTTACCTAATGGAGCTCTTAATATTATTACTGGAAGCGGAAGAGTCGTGGGGGATAAAATCGTGACCGATGATAGAATTGCAGCTATTACATTTACGGGAAGCCCAGCTGTTGGGATTGGTATTCGAAACAAAGCAGGACTGAAGCGCGTGACATTAGAACTGGGTTCAAATGCAGCCGTTATTATTGATAAAGGGATCGATATTGATTCAATTATTAATCGTTGTGTAAAGGGAGCCTTTTCATTCCAAGGACAAGTATGTATATCATTACAACGAATTTATATTCATGAAAGTTTGTACGAAACTTTTGTGCAAAAATTCGTTGAAGCAACTCAACAACTCAAAATTGGTGACCCTTTAGATCCAAGTACGGATGTTTCAGCGCTTATTTCAAAAGGAGATGTGGAACGTACTTTAGATTGGATTCATGATGCGAAACAACATGGAGCAGAAGTAGCAACTGGGGGAATTGCAAAAGGGAATATTCTATTGCCAACGGTATTATTAAATGCAGAGTCTTCTTTAAAAGTTTCGTGTCAAGAAGTGTTTGCTCCAATTGTTATCATCAATAAAGTTCAAGCAGTAGAGGAAGCAATTGAGCAAGTAAATGATTCGCGATATGGTCTCCAAGCGGGAATCTACACGGATAATGTTCATACAGCGTTAACTGCAGCTGAGAACCTTCATGTTGGTGGCGTAATGATTAATGACATTCCAACGTTTCGTGTAGATAACATGCCTTATGGAGGTGTGAAGGAAAGTGGAGTTGGAAGAGAAGGAATAAAATATGCTGTAGAGGAAATGACAGAGCTAAAGCTAGTGGTTTTTAATAGAAATTAAAAATCGAAGAATTAGAAGCATTTAAGAACCCTATTAAATTATTAGGAAAGAGGTGCTATCAATTTGGAACTAGTAAAAGAACAGAGTAGTGTAAAAAAATGCATCGAACAACAAGACAACAAACAAATAGATTATGACAAAATTGCCACTTCGGAGGATTTTAAACAACTACTTTTATATAAGAAAAAGTTTATTATTCCATATACAATTTTTTATTTGGCTTATTCACTAGCTTTACCATTCCTAGCCTTGTTTACAAATATATTAAATGTCCAAGTAATAGGAGACATTACGTTGGCGTGGATTTATGGTATTTCAATTATCTTTATGTCATTTGGGGTGTGCAGTGTTTATGTAAAGAAGTCTGCTGAATTTGACGAAAAGGTAAAGAAAATCTTAGTAAAAGAGGGGCTGTAGACATATGGGATGGGATATTATTCTTCTTTTTGTACTCATGTCAATAGGGGTACTTTTCATTACGTACTATGCTTCCAAAAAAACAAAAACGGCAGGTTCTTTTTATACAGCTGGAGGTGGTCTGACTGCTAGGCAAAATGGTCTTGCTTTAGCTGGAGACTTTATGTCTGCATCTACCTTTTTAGGGTTAATTGGGGCCTTTTCTTTAACGGGATATGACGGATTTTTCCTCATGTACGGTGCCCTTGTTTCTTTTCTTGTCATTTTATTTTTAGTTGCAGAACCATTAAGGAATCTTGGGAAATATACGTTAGGTGATATGATTACTGCTCGATTTAAGTTTAAACAAGTACGAGGTGTAACTGCCTTCAATACAATAATCATCTCAGTTTTTTATATGCTTGGACAGCTTGTTGCTGCAGGAGCTTTATTCAAATTATTATTAGGTATTCCGTATAATACTTCAGTCCTTATTGTTGGTGTTGCTATGTTAGCTTTTGTTTTGTTTGGAGGAATGACCGCAACAAGCTGGGTTCAAATTATTAAAGCCGTTCTTTTAGTAGGTGGAACCTTTATTATGTTTGTAATGGTTATGTGGAAATTTAATTTTAATTTTATTGGCATTTTTACTGATATGAAAACAGCCACTCCTTTTGGAATTGATTACTTAAATCCTGGTTTAAAATATAAAAACGGTTGGGATGCAGCTTCTTTAACACTTGGGCTCATTCTTGGGACAGCGGGTCTACCCCATGTATTAGTTCGCTTTTTAACTGTACCTAATGCTCGGGTTGCCAGAAAGTCAGTTGTTTGGCTTATGTGGATCATGGGACTCTTCCACATTGTGGTCATCTTCCTCGGGTTTGGAGCAGCAAAACTAGTTGGAACTTCGAATATTATAGAGGCAAATCCAGCAGGAAATATGGCAGCGCCATTATTAGCAAAGTATATTGGCGGAGACCTTATGTTTGCTTTCATTTCTGCGGTTTCTTTTGCTACTATTCTCGCAGTTGTTGCTGGTATTGTGGTTACGGGAGCAACAGCATTTTCCCATGACTTTTATAACGAAATTTTAAAAGACGGGAAAGCAACCGAAAAACAGCAAATGTTTATGGTACGTCTTGCATCGATTCTCATCACTGCAATAGCCATAGCCTTATCACTATTTCTTCAAAATTTTAATGTGGCCTTTTTATCTTCAATCGCTCTAACATTAGCAGCGAGTTCGAATTTACCAGTTATTTTATTAACTATTTTTTGGAGAAAATTCAATAAAGCTGGAGCAATCTTTGGGATGCTTATAGGATTGATTAGCACGATTGGTCTGGTTATGTTAAGTCCAAACGTTTGGAATCCAGAACCAGGTGTAGCCTTATTTACTGGGAATCCTATTTTCCCTCTTGCATCACCAGGAATTGTTTCTATACCATTAGGTTTCTTAGGTTGCTATATTGGCACATTTATAGGGGCCCGTAAGTCAAAAAATGTAGAGGATAATTTTTCAGAAATTATCGTTAAGTCAAATATAGGTAATGATGTTAAAGGTGTAGTTAATCATTAGTAATAGTTTTGCTAACTCAATATGATTAAGTAATCATCAGAAGAATTTACGAGAGTTTATGAGAGGAGTGAATAGTTATGAGTAAGGCAATTATTAAATTTAGTGAAACCCTTCATACAAAAGAAGTGGAAGTAGATCTTAAAAGCAATACAATTATTCTCGGTGATAGAAATTTAACAGTAGAGCAGTCCTCTTTGGAGGCGCCAATTTGGGGTACAGTATATGGGGCTTTATTAAATTATAGTGGCGAGCTTAAAGCATTAGGTTCATCGTTAACTAATGAACCTTATAAACAGCCCCCGAAAGCGCCTGTCTTATATATAAAACCGGTGAACACCATTACTGGATTTAAATCTTCAATTCCATTACCTGAGGATACATCTCATCTGCAAGTAGGTGCCTCATTAGGCATCGTCATTGGGAAAAATGCTACTCGTGTAACAGAAGAAAAAGCTTTAGATTATGTATTAGGATACACCATTGTAAATGATGTGAGTATTCCACATGAAAATTTTTATCGACCAGCTATTAAACAAAAAGCAAGAGATAACTTTTGCCCTGTAGGTCCATGGATTATTGAACGCGATGCAATCTCTGACCCTAATAAGTTGACGATTACTGTATTCGTTAACGATGAATTAAAACAAAAGAATACAACGGCTAATTTAATTCGTCCTGTATCACGACTGATTTCTGAAATTTCTGAATTTATGACGTTGTATGAGGGAGATGTTTTACTGGTTGGGGTACCTGAAAATCCTCCCCTTGTGAAAGAGGGAGATCGAGTACGAATTGAAATCGATGGAATCGGTTATTTAGAAAATACAGTTAAATGAGAATCTCATTGTTTTGTAAAGGAGAGCGATTATTATGAAACATGCACGTGTAGTATTTCAGGATGTCATTCATCACGCAATTGAAACAACTGATGGTCACCTGAAACTAGATAATGGACAAATTGTTTCTGAGGAGGAAGTGGTCTGGCTACCGCCTGTCCAACCTAGAACCGTTTTTGCTTTAGGACTAAATTATGCAGATCATGCAAAGGAACTTGCTTTTGAAGCACCAACAGAACCTTTAGTATTTCTAAAAGGTCCTAATACTTTTATTGGTCATCGAGGTCAGACTTACCGACCGGCTGAGGCTACCAATATGCATTATGAATGTGAACTTGCAGTTGTCATTGGGCGTTCAGGGACTAACATTAAACGAGAAGATGCTTATGATTATGTAGCAGGATATACCGTTGCAAATGACTATGCCATCCGTGATTATTTAGAAAACTATTATCGTCCGAACTTAAAAGTAAAGAATAGAGATACTTGCACACCGATCGGTCCATGGCTAGTCGATGCAAAAGATATTGAAGATCCTATGAATCTTACATTGCGTACTTATGTAAATGGAAAAATTACGCAGGAAGGCACAACGAAAGATATGATTTTTAGTATTCCGCAATTAATTGAGTATTTAAGTAGTTTTATGACATTAAATAAAAACGATATTATCCTTACTGGTACGCCTGAGGGCTTAGTTGATACAAAGGAAGGAGATGAAGTCATTACTGAAATTGAAGGAGTGGGACGACTAGTAAATACCGTTATTAGTGAAAAATATTTCTTAAGAACGGAAAGTGATAACGCCATTTTTAGTTAGTGAAAGGGATGAAAACATGCCGCATTTTATTGTTGAGTATACCGAAAACATAAAGAAAGAAGCAGACATTCCGAATTTGCTTAAAAAAGTGAATGATGTTTTGATTAGCCGTAGTAATCTTTTTCCGACTGGAGGAATTCGATCAAGAGCAGTTGAACTTCAAGATTACCGAGTAGCAGATGGAGCGGAAGATGATGCATTTGTTCATGCTATATTAAAAATAGGGGCGGGGAGATCGGCTGAAAATAAGAAAGAAACTTGTGACGAACTATTCGAAGTAATCAAGGATCATTTTGCTGATCTATTTACTAGGCGATATCTGGCATTATCTATGGAATTGATTGAATTCAGTGAGGAAGGTACTTACAAGTATAACAATATTCATAAGCGTTTTAAAAAGTAAGAGGGCTGAAAGTCAATCTGCGTTCAAGGTAATAGATTGATTGTAATGAAACAGAAACAAAAGCAAAAACAGAAGTTATATAAACACTATTTATGTTATTGATTAGAACTTTTGCATAGTTCCGCTTTTTACAATAAAAAATAATTAATTCCGCTTACAATTTAGGTTACATCGTGTTAAAGATAGATTTTCATTTCAGGAAGGGGACTTTAAATGACAAAGAATCTGGCTGTAGATGTGAACTGCATTGAATGGGCAAGTAAAATAAACAAAAGTTATATTGGAGGTCAATGGGTAGATGGTGGCAGTAAAAGAACTTATTCAATAAAGGATCCATATGATCAATCAACTATTACATCTGTAGAATTAGCGAATGTAGAGCAAATAAAAGACGCTTATCACAAAGCAAAAGCAGCACAAAAGGAATGGGCTAAATCTACGCCAGAACAAAGAAGAGAAGTTTTAACGAGAGCATTAGACTATTTAGAGGAAAATAAAGATCATATTTTGGAATTAATTACACGAGAAACAGGTGGAACACTACTTAAAGCTCATATTGAGTTTGGCTTTGGGGTTAGTGACATAAAAGATTCGATTAAAATGGTTGATGAAATATACACACCCAAAAATTATGCATCTACTACACCTGGAAAGGTTAGCCGTGTATATCGATTACCTTTAGGTGTTATTACGTCCATCACACCTTTTAACTTTCCATTTAACATGGCAACAAGAACAATTTTCCCTGCCATTGCTCTCGGGAACAGTGTTGTTCATAAACCAGATCTCCAAGTTGGAATAGTTGGTGGACAAATTTTTGCAAAGGCTTTCGAAGAAGCTGGACTTCCTGCTGGAGTGTTTAATTCCATTTTAACCGATCTTCAAGAATCAGGAGATGAATTCCTGTTAAATACGAATTCTTCGTTTATCAGTTTTACAGGATCAACTGCAGTAGGAAAACATATTAATAAGGTAACAGGCGGAACATTAAAACAAATGGCATTAGAACTTGGAGGCAATAATCCTTTATTAGTTTTAAGAGATGCCGACGTTGAACAAGCAGTGAAAGTCGCCATCTTCGGGAAATTTTTGCATAGTGGCCAAATCTGTGCGATTACAAACCGAATTATTGTTAATAGAGATATTTATGATGAATTTATTGCTAGATACGTAGAAAAAGTAAAGGGATTAACAGTAGGAGACCCAAAGGATCCTAACACAATTATTGGACCTGTTATAAATGAAAAACAAGCTGATAAAATCATGGATTTAGTTAATAAAGCAAAGGAAAGTGGATTAACAGTTGCTGTAGAAGGTGAACGTACAGGGAATGTTATTTCTCCATTTGTATTTGTTGATGTACCTAATGATTCAAGTCTTGCATCTTTTGAAATCTTCGGTCCTGTTGCACAAATTATTCAGGCTGAAAGTGATGAAGAGGCCATTCGTTTTGCCAATGATACGGAATATGGATTATCCTCTGCTATTATAACTAGTGACGTAGAAAGAGGGGAAAAATTAGCTCTTGAGATTGAATCTGGTACAACACATATAAATGATATGCCTGCAGTGCTAGAAGGAAATGTTCCATTTGGTGGAGTGAAACAAAGTGGAATTGGGCGTTTTGGATATGAATGGATTGTAGATGAGTTTACTGTTACGAAATGGGTATCTGTACAGACGAGTAAATTAGATTATCCGTTTTAGGATTACAGCGAAATTCAAGTAACTATAGCTTGATACGATTAAGAGGATATTAATAGATTTGAAGATATTTCTCAATAAAACATTGAACCGTTAATAAACCTGTTGTTAGAAAAGCCTGTAACCTTGAGTTGGCAAGGGATACAGGCTTTAAACATAGCTACCGATAATGTTTATGAATGTGAAAGAGCTCTTAATTGCTGTTTTCAAATTTTCCCACTTTTCGTTTTTAGTAACTCGTCTACTTTTTCAAAGAATTTAGGAATTTTATATGGAGTCAAATGTAATTTACAATAGTTTCTTAATTCTTCTTCACCAATAGGATCTATTGGATTTTAAGGCCATTAATTCTTTGCCCATGATTGGATCAGGAACTACAATGACACTTGCTTCAAATAACTTGGGATATGAATATAGAACTTCTTTAATTTCCCTTGGATAAATAGTGAGTCTACCTACATCTTTTTTCGATCTAAAATAAAGAAATAACCATCTTTATCAAATAAAAAATTAGTAGCACAGAGGGAAGAAGGTTGATTATTAGAATTTTCTAAAAGTTTCATTAAGACTTTTACTGTCTATGCATGAAGTACAACACCCTTTCAGACAATTAAGGTAGCAAAAGCTATCTCTTGTCTGACCTTACTTTCATCATCTCATGTCTAAATAAGGGCTACACACTGCATGGGCTTTCTCATTCGGAAAATCTGTAAAGAAAAATAGTAAACCGTTGATTTAGCTGTTATTAAATTAACCTAGGAAATAATCACATATTAAGTATTAATTTGTAAGCGTTTACTAATTTGTATTACAGGGGGTATAAAGTTGATTAGTCCTTTAAATTCGAAAATAATTAGTTACTTGCCGTCTCAGCCTGCCTTTGAATTTCAGACAGAGTACTATACTGAACAAAAAGTTAGAATTAAACCAAATCAACCACCTATTCTGTTTTACCAATTTAAAATGGGAGGGGGAAGTAGTTAAATTTCTGTTATCCCGGATGGGTGTATCGATATTCTCATTAATTGTGATCAGCATTACGGTAATATTTGTGGAAGCGTTACTAAAAGTAGAGTGATTAACCTTCTCCCAAACAGTAGATACTTTGGTATTCGTTTTCTACCATGCCTAGATATTAAGAAAATAAAATTCGATATAAAAGACCTTACAGATAAAGAAGTTTCCTTAAATGAAATGTTTCCTGTAAATACGAATATCTTAGAAAGGGTAGTAACCGAAGAAAGTTTTATGGAGAAAGTCAATATATTCAACGAAATATTGGAAAGTCAAATTTTTGAGATTGATAAATCAACAAAACTAATAAAACAAGCATTATATAATATATACGCGACAAGAGGTAATATTACCATAACTCAACTTGCAGAAGAAGTAGGATATTCAACTAGATATTTAAGAAAACAATTTGAAGACCATATTGGAATTTCCCCAAAATTTTTTAGCCAAATAGTAAGATTTCAATCATCACTAAATATGCTTCTGAGGGCAACTCACTTTACGTTAAATGATGTTATTTATGAGAATGGTTATTATGACCAAGCCCATTTGATTCATGAGTTTCGGAATTTTGGATGCATGACACCTTATCAATTAACAGGGCAAAAGAGTAGCCTAAAAACCTGCAAAATAATGTTTGTATAGCTAAAGCAATTACTTATTTGAGTAATTGCTTTTTTAAGTGCGCCTGGCATGCGTATATTAGAAGAGTTTATGAATGAAAATTTAGAATGTTCCGATTTTTACAATATCAAATTATCATAATTTGATAATCTGTAATTAATATAAAAGAATGCTTCTTTTTCCTACTACAGTTTAAAGAAAAAGTTGACATCAACAAAACAAAAGAGGGGGAGTCAGATGAATGACGAAATACCAACTGTTTAATGGTAATTGGGTTGAGGCTGTGTCAGGCAGAACATTTGAGTCTGTTAATTCTAGAACTGGAAAGTGAACGCCATATTATCCGAGGCCGGACCGGAAGATGTGGACCTTTTCAGGGGGAGAACTTTAGAAGGGTAACGCTTTTTATAAATAACAAAATGATAATAACACCAATGGGGGTAGGGAATATAGAAACACAAAAATCAATAGAGAACATTCAAACTTTATCAGATGGGCAAAGTCTAAAGAGAAGTTTAAAGATGCGAGATTTAGTTATTTTTGGTCTTGGCTTTATGGCACCAGTTGCAGCGATGTCAATGTTTGGAATTATCACATTGGTATCGCAGGGCCATTCTGTCCTCTCATATGTTCTTGGTTTTGTTGCAATGTTATTTACGGCGTACAGTTTCGGTAAAATGGTTGAAGCTTACCCAGTTGCAGGCTCAACCTATACCTACGCCCATAAAGCGTTACACCCTAAAATAGGATTTATAGCTGGATGGGGAATGCTCCTTGATTATCTGTTGATACCCATGTTAACTTTTTTGATCAGTGCAAATTTTGCAAACGCCCTTGTACCAAGCATTCCAGTTTGGGGGTGGGTTCTCATTTTCGCTATCCCAATCACGATTGTAAATATAATTGGAATTGATATAGCAGCTAAGTTGAATTCAGTTTTAGTGCTCCTCATGATTATCGCGGTGATTGCCTTCGTTTCCAGCGCAAGTCACTATATTATAACGGGCGATTTAAATTTACTAAACTATAAGGCAATTTATGATGGTGATTCATTTTCAATAGGAGCTGTTATTGGCGGGGCAGCTATTGTTATTGTCGCTTACCTAGGTTTTGATGCTATTACAACCTTGGCTGAAGAGACGAACGTAGGGGGGAATAAAATTGGTTTGGCCATTTTGTTTACATGTGTCATTCAAACGGTATTTTATGTTTCCGTCACTTATTTAGCAGTGATTCTTGTAGGAAATTATTTAGCTATTGATAATCCCGACACAGCCTTCTTCAACGTGTTAGAGACTATAGGGGGCGGGTTTCTTCAGACTTATATTACACTTACGATTATCGCATCTGGAATTGCAAGCGCCTTAGCTAGCCAATCAGCTTCAAGTCGTCTGCTCTTGGGGATGGGACGTGACAATGTCGTTCCTCAAAAATTTTTTAGCTATATCCATCCAAAGTATAAAACACCGATTAATAATATTTTACTAATGTCAATAATTGGAATTAACGGTGCGGTATCTTTGAATCTGCAAATTGTATCCGACTTAGTTGCATTTGGTGGATTATTAGGATTTGCCTTCGTGAATATTTGTGTAATTAATCATTACTATTTGAAAAATAAGCAAAAAAATATCGTTAAATATTTGATTATTCCATTAATCGGAATGTTAATTTGTCTTTATATCTTGTGGGGGCTTTCAACAGCCGGAAAAATAGTTGGATTTACCTGGATGGGAGTTGGTGTTTGTTATTTCGCAATTCAATCCCTGTATTCAAAAGAATCCAAGAAACTCTTAACAGATATAGAAGGGCGGAATATTAGTTAAATAAAATAACAATGCTTAATTATATTTGTCTATTAAATATTAAAGGAGGAATAAATATGCAATACGTTACAAAGCGGAAGAACCTAAGTAAATTGGAATTATCAGAACTTGATAAAAAACATTATTTGCATCCAACTACACCACCAAGAGCTCATTATTTATCAGGGCCATCAACAATCTTTACAGAAGGCAAAGGAATTTATCTGAAAGACATAGAGGGGAAAGAGCGTATTGATGGGGTTTCGATGCTTTGGAATGTTAACCTTGGCTATGGGAATGAAGAGCTTGCTGAGGTAGCAAAACAGCAGATGTTAAAACTTTCTTACAGCTCTTCATTCAGCGGACAATCCAATGAACCCGCTATCCTTTTAGCACAGAAAGTGGCCTCATTAGCACCTGGTGATTTGAATGTTTGCTTCTTCACATCGGGAGGTTCGGAATCTAATGATACAGCCTTTAAATTAGCCCGTTTTTATTGGAAAGTAAAAGGTCAGCCAGAGAAAACTAAAATTATTTCTCTTGAACAATCTTTCCATGGGGTTACAGTAGGAGCCACAAGTGCTACCGGAATCGAGGGATTCAACAAATTTACGACTTCCAATGCTCCTAACTTCCTTACAGCTGCAGCGCATGATTTGAATGCAGAACTTGGTGACAAAACTGATCCAAATTACTCACGTTCTATTCGTGGGATAATTGAATCAGAAGGCTCCGACACCATAGCCGCTGTCATTCTGGAGCCAATCCAAGGTGCAGGCGGGGTAAGGTTCCCACCTGACGGATATCTTCAAGCTGTTCGCGAACTTTGCGATGAACACAACATTTTGCTTATTGCAGATGAGGTGATTTGTGGGTTTGGGAGAACCGGAAAGACATTTGGTGTTGATAATTGGAACATTGTTCCGGATCTTCTATGTGTTGCAAAAGGAATCTCAAGTGGCTACGCTCACCTGGGTGCCGTAATTATGAGAGAACATGTAAGAGAAGCATTTATTCAATCAGATGAAATGATGTTCCATGGATTCACATATAGTGGACATCCAATGGCTTGCGCAGTTGGCTTGAAGACACTTGAGATATTAGAGAGAGATCAAATTGTTGAGAATAGTAGACTTCGCGGTGAAGAATTATTAACAGGACTTAAGTATCTCGAAAGCAATCATAAATATATAACGAATGTAAGAGGTCTTGGTCTACTTGCCGGTATTGAGCTAGTTAAAGATCCTGAAAACGGCATCTCATTTGATCCGTCGGTACACGCCGCGGCTTTGTATACAGATATATGCATGGACTTAGGGCTGCAATTGCGTTACTTCGATTGGAAGGGAACAAATACGGTTGCTCTTGCTCCACCGCTTATTATTACAAGCCAACAGGTTGAAGAGATTATTAACAGAATGTCTGAGGCACTTAAAAGGTTCGAAAAACAAATTTAATTCACGCAGCATTACTAGATAGAATTAATAACAATTAATATATGCATAACGAAGATTTGTTTTAAACATTTGGGAGTATAAGAACAAACGCTATAATAAGAAAAAGTAGCAATCAAAAGGTCCTAAAGGTGATAAAGAAGACCCAGGTATCAAAGGAGATTCAGAAGATGCAAGTAATATCCCTGATGCTTCCACTTCAGTTATTTCTTGTGCAACGGTAACAGGTACAACTAAATAATAATAGTAAAACCCAGGTACTCAATTAATTTTGAGCCTGGGTTTTTTTGAATAAGTAATAGACCTTGTAATTTGAGAATTGGCTGGAATGGTAAATGAAATAAATATATCAATAAATGTTAATTTGAGATAATGTTAATCTAAAGAAGAAGGTTGTAGTCTGTGAAGTAGATTTACAAGGGGGGACTATTTTGAAAAAGAAATATAGTTTGATAATTACATTTTTACTATGCTGCGGTTTATTAATTACATGTAACTCAAATAGTAAAGTTAAAGCAACTTTTATAGGGGTGATTGAAGAGATGATAAATGATCGGGAAGCTTTTGTTTATGTAAATAAAACAGAAGACAGTCCAGTTTATGGAATAATTTATGTAAACCTTGCAAAGAATCTAGACGAAACATTTCAGGTTGGTGATAAGGTGAAAGTTGGATATGATGGTACAGTTCAAGGTACAGCACCACTTACGGTTACTACACTTTCTGTAGAATTAGTTGAGTGATTTTTAATATAGTAGTTGTACAATGTAGAGTTGCTCTTAGAAGACCAGTTATGGGGGTCTGCCTGTTTTAAATTTCACATCATATCCCACCATTTAAATAGGCTCTTCACCAAAACGTGTGGTTGATTTCCGTTCCGACTGGGCGCTTTGCCGCTGACGCTTCGCTTTCGCGCAGAGCAGAGCTTCCTGGGGGCGTCCGATGAGCCGCTTCACTCGCGTTGCTCGCTCCAGGGTCTCATCTGTGACGCTGATCCCCAAGGAGTCGCCCAGCCTTCACTCCAATCAACTAATATACAGCGCATATATTTATAAAAATGTCATCCACAACTTTTGGTGATGAGCCAGAAAATATAGCTCGATAAAATCAAATAATCTCTGAATAAAACTAAAGAAAATAACCGACAAACCCTTAATATATCAAAGGTTTATCGGCTATATTAAAATACGAATAGATACACCTGAATATTGCAATTCGTCAAGATGAACGATACGAATTAATTCAGCAATTTAAGGGAATAAAGAGGGAATACAACGTCATGGAAATCAGATATTCCTCTCCAATTTAAAAATACTCAGCAATGCTATCAAAAATATCAGAAGCATGTCTTATCATCTTCTGAGTTAAATGGACATAGCGGTCTTCAGTAATTGCAGATCTGCATTAAGATTTAGTATTTTACATTTGATATTAGTAAAGTTCCTTTTCCTCAAGTATATGAAGGGTTTCTTGTAAAAATAAATCTAGTTCTTCTTTATTTTCTAATAAAATACCGTCTTCTACACGGTCAAAACGAAATGCTCGAATAATGCTTTTTGTTTTAGCAGCATAAGTTTGTTCTAATGAGTTTAATGGGCGTTCGGTAATATATGATTCAAAAAATAATTTAAACCGTTCTATCGCATTTAAGTTTCCTTTGTATGGTACATGCCATGCATGATACACACCAACTGCAATACATTCATTTAAATAGACTTCATTACCAGCTAAATTAAAATCATAAATCGCTAATTTTCCATTGGGTTGTTTTAGCATGTTGTAATAACAAAAATCGCCTTGAACAGCCCCTTGAGGTAAACTACTCCAGACTTGTTTTAAACTTTGACGATATTCATTATATAAAAATTCAATTTTAGAAAAGATAGAGTAGGCTTTAAAATGAGTTTTAAAGTCTAAAAAGCTTAACTCATTTTCATCGTAATCCCCAAGGTTATCAGTTTGATTTCCACCAAATAAACTCCACGATGTAGCTGTGTTGAATGGAGTTGATAGTTGTTGAGAGATATAATGCTGAACACCTAGCAAACTGCCAATTTCAACAAGTTCTGTATCTGTTATAGTCTCAATAATTTCGCCCTTTACTTCTCTTTCTAATGAATATACTTTATCCTCAATTTCTACAACATAATAACCACTTTTAGATTTTACATATTGAGATACATTCATCCCTTTTCGCGACAGAGTATTAGCAAAATGACAACATTGTTCCCAATAGGTTTTATTAGCTTGCTCTCCTTTTAAGAAATATGTATACTCCGCTTCAATTTTTGCTAAAACCCTTTCACCCATTCTTAAAATCTCTATATCTTTGGGGATAACGTTGTAGTGACTACAAATATCTTTGATTTTTTGATTATCCATCTCTGCCTCCATATAGCTATATACAATTTTCTTAAATCTCTATGAAAGATTTATATAATTGGCTCATCACCAAAAGTTGTGGATGACATTTGTTATAACGTATACCATATAGGTTGATTTTCGTTCCGGCTGGATGCTCCCAGGAAAAGCGCTTAGCCGGAACGGAAATCAACCACACGTTATAGTGAAAAGCCATACAATTTCATTTTATAGGAAAAATTTACATTCGTCATATGAAAGCAGATAGATCACAAGTAAGTAATGGCATGGTAGTGGAACATTGTTGTATAGAGCTACAAGAGAAAAGGACCTATTGTAAACTTTAGTTGATAATATTCTAAAAAACTAGATCACGCGTGTTGATTAACCAAAATTATACAGTATTGAATGATTTATGTTCCAATGAAACACCAGGATTTCTTTCACCCTGATTCGCCATTCTATTGGCAGGGCAGCACAAAGAAACATCCGTGTAAAACCTACGAATGATAAGGGTTTGATATTATTTTTCTTAATCCCTTGAGTATGAAGAAATTTCAAACAAACATAGGCAATAAGGGCTGCGAATAGCTGATTGAATACAGCATTTTTTGTTGTCCCGAATAGAACAGGTACGTTCAAGTTTTGTTTAATCCAACGGAAAAAACTTTCAATCGCCCAACGTGACTTATACATGTTGGCAATTTCTTCAGCGGTGATATC
>NZ_JARVRU010000124.1:0-25866 GCF_030209535.1 Lysinibacillus sp. fls2-241-R2A-57 | reverse complement strand
GCTCCAGGGTCTCATCTGTGACGCTGATCCCCAAGGAGTCGCCCAGTCTCCACTCAACCTATATGGCATACGTTTTAACAAATGTCATCCACAACTTTTGGTGATAAATCATAAAAATATTCTTTTTTCATATATCGGGAAAATATCGATATTATTGATACATTAGGGTTATCAGTTGAATTGCCCTTGTTAAATGATACTATTTGATATAAGGATATTCGTTGAAATTCGTAGTAGATATTGCTAAAAAGTGCAGCTACCAAAGTTCCGCTGTATAGTGATCCGGGGGATAGAAATGATGAAAAATATTGTAGCAATTATACCAGCCTATAATCCACAACATTCACTTATAACCTATGTCCATCAATTGTTAGCCACCACTATTAGCCAAATTATTATTGTCAATGATGGTAGCGATCAAAAATATGCAGGTATTTTTGAGGAGTTGAAAAAGATTGACTGCTGTCGAGTGCTTGAGCATGACCACAATATTGGTAAGGGTGGGGCATTAAAAACAGCATTTGCCTATGTAAGGGAGCAAAGGGGCGCTTTTCAAGGTGTGATTACAGTAGGTGCTCATAGCCAACATACGTTACAAGATGTAAAGCTAGTTTTAACGATGACAAAGGTATTTTCTGAAGGAATTGTGCTAGGAGTCCGTAACTTCCATTCTTCTGACAGCACTCTTTTATCATACTGGGGTAATCGTGCAACAAGCTTATTTTTTGAGCTTCTTTATCATAGAAAGCTAATGGATACACAAACAGGCTTACGTTTTATTTCTATAAAGGAGCTACCATGGCTGATGAAAGTAAAAGGTGAGCGATATGACTACGACACAAATATGTTAGTTGCTGCACTTAAAAGGAAGTGTCCAATTTTTGAAGTAGAGATAGGACAGTTACGAATAAAGAAAAATACAGTTATTCAGTATGATGAAATAACAAATGCAAGGTCAATTATTGCTAAAATGCTTAAGAATTACTTAAAACCAAGGAATAAGTAGGTTTAATTTTGAAATAATGTGCTAGGATAAAAAATAATAATTACTCATGAACGTAGCGAGTATAGGAAAGAAGGGGCAATAATGATGGAATATTCAGATCAAGTGAAAAATCGTGTGAAACGGATGGAAGGCCAGCTACGTGGAATTTTAAAAATGATGGAAGAAGGAAAAGATTGTAAGGCAGTTATTACTCAATTATCGGCAGTACGTTCAGCAGTAGATCGTACAGTAGGTGTAATTGTTAGTACGAATCTTTTAGAATGTGTACAAAATGCTGAAGGTGACGGCGAGAAAATGAATGAAGCTATTCAGGAGGCCGTCAATTTAGTAGTGAAAAGTCGTTAACATAGAGCGAAGCCTGCTTAGATGGAAAAGGCTATAGAAACTCACTAAAAACAGGTGGGTTTTTATTTTTTTGCAAAAATCGGTACTAATATTTTATTATAGGGAGTTTTGACCTATTCGATAAAGTAAAATCGGTAGTTGAAAGTCATAGTTAGTGAACTTGTACGATAGATTTGTAGTTACTTTTTCTGCTATCCTAATTACAGGATATAACAAACGGGAAGGTGATTTATTATGAAGAAATGGTTGATAAGCGGGGTAGCATTACTAATGTTAAGTCCAACAGCAGCATATGCTAAAAATACAGACGCACATCCAGTAAATACTTCACCAGTTATTAATGTAGTAGCAGATGCCAAAGTAACAACTTGGGATCAATTCACAAAAGAAATCGCAAAACAATTAAATAATTTCGAACCAGAGATTAAAATTACATATAGCGGTCCAATGACTGATTTCAGTAAAAAAATTATGGAGACCTTTGAAAAGGCACAAGAGCAAGCGGTCTATGCAAGTGGTCATATGGAAAGCATGACTGTTTCTGCAGATTCAGCAGGCAATGTGACATATAAAATAAAATATTTCACAGACAAAAAACAAGAAGCGGCCGTACAACAAAAGATTGATCAAGTATTAAAAACAATTATTAAGCCTTCAATGAAAGAATTTGAAAAAGTAAAAGCGATCAATGATTATATTGTTTCAAATACTGCATATGGCACTAAAACAAGTGCTAGTCCTCATGGTGCATATGCATTACTAATGGAAGGACAAGCTGTATGTCAAGGCTACGCTTTAACAACTTATAAAATGTTGGAGCAAGCAGGAATCGAATCCAAGTATGTTGTAGGCTATGTTAATGGTAATCAGGCACATGCATGGAATTTAGTGAAGGTTGATGGTAAGTGGTATCATTTAGATACAACATGGAATGATCCACTACCAAATCGCGTCGGCTCTTCTTCATATGATTATTTTTTAGTAAATGATGCACAGCTAAAGAAAGACCATAAGTGGGAAGCTTCAGATTATCCTGCTGCAACAAGTACAACATATAGCTATATGCAAAATGTTCATTTCGCATATGAAGTTAATAATACATTGTACTTCAGTAATACAGCGGATAACGATAAATTGTACAAGCTTGATTTAACAAACGGTAAGAAAACAAAGGTAATGGATAAACGTGCCTTGTACATCACAGGATCAGACAACAATTTATATTTCAGTGATTACAGTAACAGTGGTTACTTAACAAAATTAAATCTTCAAACATTAAAAACTGAGGTGCTTGTGAAGCAATCAGTTGCTAACTTAAGCGTTAGTGATAATCGTTTAAATTATAATGTTAATGCAAAAGAACAAAATCTTAAAATAAACTAAGCTTCAACTATCTTTATAAAATGAAAGCACAAGGACTTCCGAGTAAGCCCTTTGTGCTTTTTTTGTATATAATGAAAACAGGAAAACAGTCGGAGGTGAGCATTTTGTGGAAAAAATTAGCCATTATCGTAATTATCGTTATTTTTATTGACCCTATTTATACAGCTGGTAAAGCGGTTGTACAACAAGTGATAACTTGGGCAAATAATGATGAAATAGAAACGATGCTTCTCTCAACAAAGGAAAAAATTATAGATGCCACTGCTAAACTTTCAGAGAATGCCTCAATTGAAACGGCCACACCTGTAGAAGAACAGCCAGAAGAAAAGGTACCCGTTACAGCTCCTACTTCTAAAACACCTGAAGCAAAGCTAGTTGTAACAAATGCAAAGGAAATGGCTGATGCGATGTATGCGTACTACAGTAGTTTTTCACCTACGTTTGAGATTCAATATAAAGGAGATACACAACGGATTGAAAAGATTGTGGAGGAAGCCTATGAAAATGCGACAAAGCGGGATGATTATGTATATGGGCATATTAGCAAACGTTCAATTCGTTTTGAATATGGAGGAAATACAGCCACTATTTTTGGTGAACAAAGTTATTTAATGACACCAGAACAAGCCGCATTTGTTGAAATGAAAGTTCAAGAGATTGTAGCCTCTATCAATAAAAAATCATTAAGTGATGTAGAGAAGGTTAGGGCTGTCAATGATTATATCGTTGCCAACACTGCCTACACAGACCAAACCAATTCAAGCCCACATAGCGCATATACAGTGCTGGAAGAACATGGTGGTGTTTGTCAGGGCTATGCATTGTTGGCTCATACGATGTTACAAAAGCTAGGGATAGAAACAAAATATATAGTCGGCTATGTCGGACAGCAAGGACATGCTTGGAATTTAGTAAAGCTTGATGGTCAATGGTATCATCTTGATACTACATGGAATGATCCAGTACCTGATCGTAAAGGGGCGATTCGCTATCAATATTTTTTAGTGGATGATCGAACGATGGCAAAAGATCATAAGTGGATTGCTGAAGACTACCCGAAAGCAACGAGTACAACGTATAACTACTTTCACGATATAGATTTCTCTACACAGGTAGGACAGCAAATTTTTTATAGCAGTGTTTCTGATGATAATAAATTGTACGTGCTTGATCTGAAAACAGGTAAATCGCAGCGTGTTTCCCGTTCGCGTGCACAATACATTGTTTATGCAGATGGTTGGCTATATTTTAGTAATTATTCACAAGGAGCGTATTTAACGAAAATTCGCCCGGATGGAAGCGGAGAGCAAATATTAAATCGGGAAGATACGAAGGATTTATTTGTGAAGGATGGCTATTTATATTTCACGACAAATGAACTGAAAAAAATGGCGCTTTAAGGGTGATCAATGAAAACGATCTCCGTGCAGGGTATCGCCTGTCTCACTTTTAGTGGGGGAAGTTTTATTCCTCGACGAAAGCGAAGTGACAGCAGCACGGTTTTTGTCTGTGCGAAAGCGAAGCGACAGCAACACGGTTTTTGTCTGTGCGAAAGCGAAGCGACAGCAACAACAAAAGCGGCTCATCGGACGCCCCCAGGAAGCTCTGCTCTCCGAAAGCGAAGCGTCAGCGGCAAATGTTTTCTGTAGCGAAAGCAAAGCGTCAGCAACAAAGCGCCCAGCCAGAACGGAAATCAACCCCTCGTTTTGCCGAAGAGCCATATTTTATTTAATAGAGCATCCTAATTTCATTGAACAAAATAGTTTTCAACAACATGAAAGGCCTATGACATTACAGATTGTCATAGGCCCTTTTTGTTCGCTCTATAAGATAATAGATTGGTTGGTGCTGACACAGGGAAACTTCGATTTGCGGATACATCGACTTCATTTCCTGTGAAAAAGTTTTAAAAATTAATGGATTATGCTTAATGGCACCACCATTACAATAAAGAGTAAATGCTTCTCCTTGATAGCCAACTTTTTTCAACACGGCGCATGCAAGGAGCACTAATTCCTGAGCAGCACGCATTGATATTTGAATGGCACATGAATCCTTTTTGGTCACGGCATCTGCCAAAAAGGCTCCCATTTTTGCAAGCTGTGCATTTGTGTAAGATGGACGGAACAGCCATGTAGCTAGCTCTGTAACATCTTGGATTCGTAAGTAATCATAGACTGCATCTTTTAATAGGGTCGGCTCACCACGCCCGTCTTCCATTCGGAAAATGGCGCGTATAACCTCTTGCCCTAACCAATAGCCACTACCTTCATCTCCAGCACGATGTCCCCAACCACCTGCACGTACTATTATTTGCGAGCCATCAAATGCGTACGCAATGGCTCCTGTTCCAGCTATGAGTAAAGCGCCTGCCTGTCCGGCCGTAACACCTAGTAATGTGGCCTGTGCATCATTTTCAATAATAAGCGTATTTATCTTTAATTGTAATGCTGATATTACGCTATGAACGATTGCTGACACGATTTCATGATCTTTGGGAGAATCAATCCCAGCCATTGCAAAGGTAGCTACAGATATATTTGAGCACTCTTGCTTTTGCAAAAAGTCCTGTACATGGGCCAATAACGCATGCAATATTGCTGTAGCAGATTCAGCACCGATTGCTTGATAATTCGAGCCACTCGTTGATTTTGTATATTTTATTTCACCTGACTCGGCATGTACGACCGCACATGCCGTTTTTGTAGCACCACCGTCAATAATAAGTAGCCATTCCATCATTGATTCCATTCCTCTATAAATACAGTTAATTGTTTTTCTGCCTCAACAATTATAGACTCTTTCAAACGAATCCATTCATAAAGGTTCTGAGCATTTTCCTTGGAGCGTTCAAGAGAGGCTTTCATCGTTACGGGTGCTGGACCACCAGGTAATGTACGGACAGCAACGAAAGTCTCTGGTTTTAATGTATTATAAAAATCTTCTTCAGAGATTTTTAATGGCTTACCAGTAATCAATTTGGATTGCGTATTCGCTAGACCCCATGTAAGACTTGCTAGAGATTCCTCGCCATGAGAGAGTAAGACCTTAATACATTTACTAACAATACTATGTGCTTGGCGGAATGAAATCCCTTCAGAACGCACTAATGTATCGGCAAGCTCAGTTACATTGGCAAAGCTATTTTCTGCTCGATTTCTTAGTTTTTTCTTGTTCACATTCATTGTCACAACAAGCGAACCAAATAGTTTGTAAATACCTATTAAACGGTCGATAGCACGCCATAAATATGGTTGCATATCATCTTCTGTGTCCACGATATCTCCAAACGGTGTATTATGTACCATTTGTAATACTGTACTAGCATCACCAACAACCGCAGATAGCAATGAACGTGTATGCTCTATCGAAACAGGATTACGCTTTTGTGGCATGATAGAGCTAACTTGGACGTACGGACTTGCCAGCGTAAATGCATTGAATTCCTGTGTAGCCCATAGTAAAAAATCTTGGGATGTGCGGCCAAGATTAAGTGCCGCAAGCTGAATAATACTCGCTGCCTCTGCAATATAATCTGCACCAGCAACAGCGTCCCACGCATTTTCGATAATATCATCAAATGCCAATAACTCACGCATGCGCTCACGATTAATATTGAAGCCTGTTGTCGTTAATGCTGCTGCTCCCATACTGCTACGATTCACTGTTTTATAAACATGCTGCAAGCGTTCAAAGTCTCGTTCAAGTTGATCGATGACAGCTTTCAAATAATGGGCAAAGGTTGTTGGCTGTGCCTGCTGTGTATGTGTATAGCCAATCATAATCGTATCAACATGCTCCTCGGCAGCTGCGATTAAATCATCCCGTAATGTCAGCAATTCTCGCATAAGCAATAACAATTTTTTTCTTAAAGTCATTCGATAGATGGCAATGCCCATATCATTACGACTTCTACCTATGTGAAGATTCCCGGCAACATCGCCAGCAAGCTCTATTAATTTATTTTCGATGCGGAAAAATAAATCCTCATATCGCGGGCTGTAATCCTCTATACGATAATAGTTCAAGTCTAGTTTTTTTAGTGCAATACCAATTTGTTTTGCTTCTTCTTTTTTTACAAGTCCCTGTTCTTCTAACATTTTTAAGTGTGCAATATTGATTTGTAGCATGATGGTTAAAAAGTTCTTCTTGGCTTCTTCATAAGCTGGCTGTAAGACGATTTTACGATAAATATTAGAGGGGAAAATCATACCATCTTCTTGCTGCGTTTTGCTGCGGAAATCTTCAAACATATTAATTGCCTCCTAGTAGATAGCAGTTATATGGCCGAACCAGCACTGCCTTTAGATAACTTCTCGGAAATAATAAGCACAATTAAAATTAAACAAATTTGTAAGACGCCATATGCACAAGCAGTTCCAAATTTAAATGCATACAATTTTTGGAATATCGCCACTGATAATGGGATTGTTGACGTACTGTAAATAAGAATAGATGCTACGAATTCGCCGAAGCTTTGAACAAGTGCTAGTAATGTACCTGCCAAAATGCCTGTAAATGTTAGTGGCAATACAATACGTCTAAATGAATACCACCAAGTTGCACCTAAGCTTCGTGATGCTTCTTCGATAGACTGATCTAATTGAACAAGAGATGCCGATGTAGACCGGAAAACGAGCGGTAAATGTCTTATGAAATAGGCTAACGGTAAAATCCAGAATGTCCCAATAAGAACCTGATTAAAGGCGAATATATTTTCCGTACTAAAGGCTGCGATTAAATTGACAGCTACCACCGTTCCCGGTAACGCCCAAGGAACCATGATTAAAATATCGAGTAATGTTTTACCTTTAAAGTTTAACCGTACCATAGCGTAGGCTGCTGCGACACCGAAAAGGATATTGCCGAGTGTTGCAACGATCCCCATTTGAATGGAGTTCCAAATTGGTCGCCATGTCCGTTCATCTGTAAAGAGTGCTTGATAATGATCCAATGTATAGTCGGTTGGGAGAATTTGCGTTTTCCATGCACCATCAACAGAAAATGAAATTAATATAAGCACTAAAATTGGCAAAATTAAAATTGATGTGCCTAGGAAAGACGCAATAGTCGCTAAAATTTTCATGCTTTTTGAAGACACTTCAGATCGATGCACACTAATCCCTTTACTGAGGTTTTGATAATTTCGGCGGTTTTGATACCAACGCATAACAATTAAAAAGGTAATGGACACAAAGGATAAAATCATAGATTGTGTTGCTGCCATATCTAAATTCCCATTCGTACGTGATAAATAGATTTGCATCGTCATTGTGCGTTCGACACCGAACATTAAAGGTGCCGTGTAGGATGCCATAGATATCATAAATACGAGTAAGGATGAGGCAACAATCGAAGGTGTTAACATGGGCAAAATAACCTTTGTCCATACTCGAATACGACCGGCACCTAAGCTAGTTGCGGCTTCCTCTAAAGCTGGATCAAGACCTTTTATAGCTGCTGAGGCGGTTAAGTAGAAGTAAGTGTACATAGTGAATGTATGTACTACGATAACCCCCCATATGCCTTTTAATGAAAAAGGTACTTGCTCTAAACCGAATAGGTGCTGAAATGCACGTGGGAAAATACCACTTTCTCCATACAAAAATGTAAAGGAAAGTACACCTACTAATGGCGGAAGAGCCATAGGTACCAATACTAAAACAGAGAGTATCCGTCTGCCTGGGAAATCATAGCGTTCCAGTAGAAATGCCATGGTCACACCGACAATTGCACAGCAAATAACACTAATAACGGATATATATATACTAGTCCATAATGCCTCTATATTTGCGGGGCTAGCGAGATTAAAAAACTTTTTATAATTAGCTAGCGCATCATCACTAGAAAAGCTTTCTATAAAAGTTTGATAGAACGGGTATACGACATAGGCAAACAACACTAAAAATAATGGTGCAACTAATATATACACAAACCAATTTGAACTAGTTAGTCGTGTCCATGCATTTCCTTCTGAAAGTTTAAGGTATGTTTTTTCCATGTTGTTACCCTCCTATTCCCCTAAAAAATACAGTGAATCTTGGGCTATATTTAAAGTGATGTCTTCACCAATTTTTTTGAATTGACCATTCATATTAATAATCATTACTTTTAGTGAAAAATCTAGACATTCCACAATGTAGTTCACACTAATCCCTGTAAATTCAACGAAGGTTATTTTACCTGTTAATGTGTTTTCACCAGTACCTTGATGAATAGATTCAGGACGAATAGAAATAAAAACTTTGTCTCCAATCATATGCGTTAAAGTGGGGGAGCTTTGTTGCTTTCGCCCAGTGAGAACAAGTCCACTTGCTGTTTTTACTTGTATATTGTCACCATTGACGGCGTCGATTGCCGCTTCAATGAGGTTTGTCTCACCAATAAAATCTGCTACGAAGCGGTTTGAGGGCCGATTATAAATTTCTTGAGGAGTACCGATTTGTCTGACGTGCCCATTTTCCATGACCATAATACGATCTGACATGGACATAGCTTCCATTTGATCATGCGTAACATAAATGGTTGTGACACCGAGCTCGGACTGAATTCTTTTTATTTCAATCCGCGTTTCTTCACGTAATTTCGCATCTAAATTTGATAATGGCTCGTCTAATAATAAAATATCAGGTTCAATCACCAGTGCTCTTGCCAATGCAACCCGTTGCTGCTGCCCACCAGATAATTCATTAATTTTCCGATTGCCATATTGTGATAAATGGACAAGCCCTCTAATACGGTCAACTTTTTGCTTAATCTCTGCCTTTGAAAATTTCCGTACTTGTAAGCCAAAGGCGATATTTTCGTCTACCGTCATATGTGGAAAGAGGGCATAATTTTGAAACACCATACCGATGTTGCGTTTATTCGGTTGAAGTCTTGTCACGTCAAAATCATCAAAAAGAATTTTCCCCTCCGTTGGATAATAAAAACCGGCTATCATCCTAAGCGTTGTCGTTTTCCCACAACCACTTGGACCGAGAAAAGTGAAAAACTCACCAGCTTTAATATGAAGATTTAAATCTTTTACGCCATGTATTTGACCGAATTTCTTAGAGACATTTTCTATTTTGACACTTTTCAAATGAAATGCTCCTTTCTCGTTAGAAAATTAGTTGCATGAAGCCTCGAGCAAAATATACTCGAGGCTTATAAACATGAACAATATTCGTAGATGTTTTAGATTTCAGAACCATAGGACAAGTTAGGAATTGGTCACTTTTTTCCTCGGCCTTTAATATTGTTATCCCAATGCTCCATCCATTCAGCTTCTTTCTCAGTCATGAGCTGCCAATCTATATCAAAAGTTTTTAAATCTAATTCTTTATACCACTCAGGCATTGCGGCTTTATCGATATCTGAGCGAGTAGGGATTTGATAGTAATCGTTGGCTAGTTGAGTCACCATTCCTTTTTCAAATATGAATTCTGTGAAGAGCTTTGCATTTTCTAAGTTTTTTGCATTGTTTACAACAGCAACACCATCAACTAAAATCGGAGCACCACTCTTCGGATAAATGTAATCGAACGGATAATCAGTCGTATATTTCTTTAATAAAATATCTTGCAAATTCCATAAAGAAACGCTGCCTTCTTGTCGTGTCATCTTTAAATAAAGTGCATTTGGATCTTGCGTATATTCCTTCGTATTGGCATCTAATTTTAATAACCAATCGTAGCCCTTCTCAGGTGTATCTGCACCTTGACGTAAAATCATAGATGAGTAAATAGTACGCATCGTCCCAGATGCTAACACACCACGAATTAAAATTTTATCCTTCCACTTTGGATCTAATAGATCATCCCAATCTTGTGGGCCCGTTTCTTTCGTTAATAAATCTTTGTTAATCATAATGACCTCTGGCAGTAACATTTCACCAAACCAACGACCATCTGCATCTTTATAAGCTGCATCAATGGAGTCGTTAAAGCTAGGCTTCCAAGCGTGAAGTAAATCCTCATTGGCACCGACAGTTAGCGCAGATTGCGTACCGCCCCACCAAAAATCAGCCTGAGGATTTGCTTTCTCACCACGTAGGCGTTCTAAAATTTGTTGTGCGCCCATCGTTAAAAATTCCACTTCAATGTCCGGGTACTTTTCATTAAACTGAGCGATTACCTTTTTCACCATTTCTTCATCGCGCCCTGTATAGATCACAAGCTTTCCAGATGGTGTAGCTGCAACATCGGTCTTTTCAGAATTAGACGTTTTGTCGTTATCCTTTGCATCTTTTGTAACAGTCTTGTTATCACTACTACAAGCAGCTAAGACAATAACCATCAGCACAAGTAAAAAACCGAAAATACGTGTTTTCTGCATAATCTTCCCCCTCCCTAATAGTGAAAAACTTACATATAGCAGTATAATCCGGAGACACCGTATTAATGTTAGAATAATTAAAAAATTATAATTAGATTCATAATAACTAAGTAAATAATAGATAGCAAAGGTGTTCACTAGAGTCGAAAACCCTTTAAAGTAGCGAGAATTAAAGCTTTTCAGAATAGATTATCAAAATATGTTCAAAAGTGTGCAAATATTGATTTGCATCAGAAGGTTTTACCTTTAGTCAGCAATAATCATTAAAGGATTTCCTTTAAAAGGATGTCCTTTTTTGTTTTTTTTTGAAAATGGAATGATTTTATATAAAGAGTTGAAAAATGGCTCTTAATCCTTCGACAGTGCAAGTAGTACAGAGGTGGTACCATCAAAAACTCTATACACAAAATCTAAAAAGCGCTACTAGTTCTCAACAATACTCGTTGAAAATCATTCAAATCAAGTGCGAATTTTAAAACGCATTATTTTCAAATTCACTATTATCAGATTCTGCTAGAAAATCAACAAAAGTTGATTTTTATTCTTTTGTAAAGTGCGATACAATCGGAAATTGCAAGAGATGAAAAGTAAAAAAAATACTTAAAATAGGGAAAAAATGTTTAAATGAGTTCGATTAGAGGTATAGGTTAAGTGTAAAAAGTAAACAAATTTGTATTTGTGGTAATAGTAGTGATGCTTCTAAGTATTTCTTTTTCATCTATTGCTTAATCACAAATTTATATATTGAAAGGAGTTTATTAAATGAAAAAAGCCTTTTCATTATTAGTTTCCATGCTTTTGGTGTTTTCTCAATTGTCATTGGGTAGTCTAACTGTTTATGCGACAAGCAATGGTGAGAATGACATTGTAGTACCGAATGATAAAGATGAAAACAAAGCATTAAACAATGAAGATGAAGCCGTAACTTCAAATGATGAAGACGATTATAAAGCGGCAGGTGAAAATGAAGATGGGAATGGAACATCAAGTGATAAAGAACTTGTTGATAATAAAGATAAGAGCGAAATGCCAAACCACGAAGATGAAGTCATAGCAACAAGTGAACATGAAAAAGAGTTCATAACGAGAAGTATGTACAATGGTGTTGCCATAACTGGCTATAATGGTTCTTCAAAGGATATCGTTATCCCTAATGAAATAGATGATCAACCAGTCGTAGTAATAGATGATCAAGCATTTCATAATCGTCAACTAACAAGTGTAGAGCTTCCGTCAAGCTTGACGACGATAGGAAGAAGTGCATTTGCAGATAACTTTTTAACAATCGTAAAGATTCCAGAAGGTGTAACAACGATAGAGGAAGGTGCATTTTATGCTAACCAACTAAAAACTGTAGAACTTCCATCTAGTGTAACAAAAATAGGATCATATGCATTTGCACATAATCATTTAAAACATGTAGAGGTCCCATCAAGTCTGACAACGGTAGAGACAAGCGTATTCTCTTATAATCAATTGACGAGTGTAGAGATTCCCGAAGGTGTAACGACAATAAAATGGGATGCATTTATTTATAATCAATTAACAAGTGTAAAAATTCCCGAAGGTGTAACAAAGATAGAACCATATGCATTTGATCATAATGAGCTCACTAGCGCTGAGCTTCCATCAAGTTTAACAACGATAGGATACAATGCATTTTCTTATAATCAATTGAGAGATATAAAAATCCCCTCAAATGTGAAATCGATAGCGTCGAATGCATTTAGATATAATCAGTTAAGAAATGTAGAAATCCAGCTTGGTGTGACAACGATAGGGTCATTTGCATTTGCCAATAATCAACTAACAAACTTGGAGATAGAGCCAAGCGTAACAACGATAGGGACACATGCTTTTGCAGATAATAAACTAACGAACTTAGTCATTCCTTCAAGTGTGACAACGATAGAATGGTCTGCATTTAGTAATAATCAATTAACAAGTTTAAAGCTTCCCTCAAACATTAAAACGATAGCGCATACGGCATTCAATAATAACCAATTAACAGAAGTAGAAATTCCATCGAGTGTAACAACAATAGGGCCACATGCATTTGCTAAAAATCAATTAACAAGCATAGAAATTCCGTCAAGTGTAACAACGATAGAATATGGAGCATTTTATAAAAATAGATTAACAAGTGTTGTGCTACCATCAAGCTTAACTAAGATAGATGATGCTGCATTTGAATATAATCAGTTAACAAGTGTAGAAATTCCTTCAAGCATTACGTCTATAGCGTATAGTTTATTTGCAAACAATCAAATAAAAAGTGTGGAGATTCCATCAAGTATAACAGTGATAGGACCATATGCATTTGAAAATAATCGATTAACAAATGTAGAGATTCCGTCAAGTGTAATAAAAATAGGAGAGGATGCCTTTAATTTTAATGAATTTGATTTTGTAACATTCCACGGAACACCTAAAATAAACAACTCTTCATTTGAAAGTCAACTTAAGCGAGATGAAAAGGATAAAACGTTTGGTGGCTGGTTTGAAGATAAAGATTATACGATCGAATGGAATAAATCTGTATTACAGCCAATGACAATTTATGCAAAGTGGAATTCTTCAGAAGATGGATCGGGTGAGGTACAGACAAAGTACTTTGTTAATTTTAACTCAAATGGAGGAAGTGAAGTACCATCTGAAGAAGTATTGGAAGGAGAATTGCTCCAAGTACCAACTGTCCCGGTAAAGAAAGATTATACATTTGCCGGCTGGTATAAGGACACAGAACTTACAACATCGTGGGATTTTAAGAAAGATGCCGTAACAGAAAACATCACATTGTATGCGAAATGGTCGAAGGACAATACTTCTGAAGGTGGATCTGGTGAAGCTACATCAAGCTATATCATCACTTTTGATTCCAATGGAGGAAGTAAAGTCTCGTCTAAAGAAGTTTCAAAAGGTGAATTGCTACAAGCACCCACTACCCCTGTGAAGGAAGATCATACATTTGCCGGTTGGTATAAGGATGAAAAACTCACTGAAAAGTGGGATTTTGACCACGATGTAGTGACAAATAACGAAGTATTATATGCTGAATGGACGAAGTATAATTCTTCAAACGGGGGATCCGGGCAAGGTTCGCAAAGCTATATCGTCACGTTTAATACAAATGGAGGAAGTGAAGTACCGTCCCAAACTGTAGCCTATAAAGCATCAATGCAAGCACCTTCTAACCCAATGAAGGAAGGCTATACATTTGCTGGTTGGTACAAGGATGAGGAACTCACGGAATCATGGGATTTTAAGAAAGATGTAGTAACAAAAGATCTAACATTGTATGCTCGATGGACGCAGGAGAGTAATGGTTGTAACATTATTTTCAAGGATATCGATAATAACTGGGCAAAAGAAATGATTGAAGAAATTGCTAAACGATGCATTATTAAAGGCTACCCAGATGGCACTTTCCGACCAAATGATATGATTCAACGTCAGCACGTGGTGCTTATGATTGACCGTGCGTTACAATTAACACCAATTAGAGGTGCTGTATCATTTTCGGATGTACCTAAAAGTCATGTATATTATGAACAAATTACACGACTGCAACGAGCGGGTATTGTGGATGGTTCGAACGGGGAGTTTCGTCCAAATGCCTATATAACACGTGCCCAAATGGCGAAAATACTAGTGCTAGCATTTGATTTAACGCCAGAAGGCAATAGTACGTTCAAGGATGTCGATTCATCACACTGGGCGAGTGGATATATTGCGACTTTAGCAGACCATAACATTGCATTAGGCGATGAAAACGGCAATTTTAGACCAAACGAAAACTTAACACGCGCACAATTTACAGCGTTTATGTATAGAGCGCTTGGTTTATAGTGAATGCAGAAATAAGGGAGATGTATCAAAAAATATGATACATCTCCCTTTCTAGTTTAGGTTAAAGTATTTACTTATTGATCGACTCTAAAGATTTTTCCTTTTGTCGCCGTTGCGAAAGTATTGTCGGTAGCATCATACCGACAATAACCAAAATGATACCCGCTATTTGTAAAGAAGTTAGTGGTTCATCTAGAACAATCACTGAAACGGTAACGGCAACGGGTAACTCTATAGCACTTAAAATGGAGGCAAGAGCCCCTCCCACTTTAGGAACAGCTATAGAGAATAAATAAATCGGCAAAATAATACCGAAAATCCCAAGGGTTAATCCAAATTTCCATAAGCCTTCGTTAAATAATTTTCCGTTCCAAATAATTTCAGGATTTAGGAAAATACAAATCAAAATAAGAGCGACGAAGGAAACAATTAACACGCGTGATGTAGTTGTAATACCCTCCACATGTCGAGAGTTAAATTGGATAAAGCAAGCAAAGGTAAAGGCAGCAGCAAAACCTAGTAGCCAGCCTTGAACAGCGATACCGCTTAAATCTACATTTAGTACACCAGCAGCTAAAATGGTTCCAGCAAATAATACAATGAGAGAAATCACTTCAGCTCGACTTGGTAATCGCTTATGTAGTGCGCAATCTAATAGTAAGCCTATCCAGGTGAATTGGAACAGCATGACTACTGCAAGAGAGGCTGGTAGATACTTTAATGATTCACCGTATACAATCCCTGTAGTACCAGTAAATATTCCAGCGCAAACTAAAATAAACAGTCCCTTTTTAGAAAGCTTCGGCAACTGTCTTTGTGTCGCTATAAAAATAGTTAGAACTATGATAAAGCCAATAATATATTGACTGGATACTGCTTCCCCTGATGTAAAGCCATGCTGCATAGCTACTTTGACAATTGTCGATAAAATTCCATAGCTACTTGAAGCGATGACAATTAATAGAGCGTAAAATAAATTTTTATTCATGTTTTTGTGTTTCACTTCCTAAAACTGTTTCACCATATGATGAAATGGTTCATCGATTATAGACCAAGGCTCTGTAATGACAAAGTCCATGCGTTCATACAGGCGACGAGCGTCCTCTTTTTGCGTTTCAACATTTAGTGATAATTTTGTATAGCTTCGTTTTTGTGTTTCTTCGATTGCGAATTGTAGTAATAATGTTCCAATTCCTTTACCGCGAGCTTCTGGTGCTACACAAATGGTATCGATATAATATTCATCTTCATGAGCCTCTTTATCGATGATAATGGATGGTGCATTTTTTTCTTCAAGCCATTTTACGAGATTTGCATCCATGTGAATGGCTTCAACACCATTATAGTAAACAAGAATTCCTACTACTTGCTCATCTTTAACAGCAACAAAAGTATTTAAATAGGAATGTCGATTGTCCTCACGCTTGAATAGTACAGTAAGTTCCTGTTCCACTGCTTTAGCTGTTTGTTCTCCTGTTAAACGGTTGGCAATATCACCAATCGCATCAATAATTAATGGTACAACGGCATGGGCATCCTGTAGTTGCGCTTGTCGAATTGTAATACTCATTGTCAAAATCCCTACCTTCCTATAGGCAAGTATAACAAAGATAGAGGATGTCTCAAGTTTTTGAATAAATGGTGATATTCTGAAAGAAGGTAAGGCCTCCGGCGGATGTCACGGAATCGGAAAGGAGTTCAATATAGGATGTTAGCTTAATGACATCGCATCCATGCGATAACGGCTAACTGACCTGCATCACGTAGGCCTAAGCACAAGGCCGATTCCGGTCGCATTGTTTATCTGTGCGACAGCAACAATTATGTCAAGGCATAATTGATTATTTTTCCGAAAGTTTAAAACTTTATTCGACAACAAATTTCGTGTTAATCTATAATGACTAGAGTTTCAGGAGGACAACGATGACAAAGGAAGATAAGGATTTTATTTTAGTTTATGGAGACGCTTTTATTGATTATATTGCTGATGATGTAACAAATACATCCTTTACAAAATATATGGGTGGTGCAACGGTGAATGTTGCTGCAGGTATTAGCCGTATCGGTGCTCCATCTGCATTAATTACGATTACAGGAGATGACGAAGGCTCTCAATTTGTTCGAGATGGCCTTGCACAAGAAGGGGTAAACCTGGATTATGCCGTATTTGATCCTACAAAGCGTGTTAGCGGTGTTTATGTACATTTAACAGAAGCATGTGAGCGAATTTTTAAGGATTATGTCGATGAGACGCCTGATTTACAAGTTGAAGCGTCACAATTAAATGACGCAGCTTTTAAACATGCATCTGCTTTAACAGTGTGCTCGGGTACAATGTTCCATCCTACAGCCCTTGAAACAACACGTGCTGCTGTAGAGATGGCAAAGGAAAAAGGGACTATTATTGCAATGGATGCGAATATTCGTCCTCTACGTTGGAGCAGTGAACAGGTTTGCCGTGAGACCATTACTTCATTTTTTGAGCATGTAGATATTTTAAAGGTTACTGACGAAGAATTGTATTTCCTTACAGAGACGACTACGTTAGAAGAGGGAATTGAGCAATTAAATAGTTATTTAGTACCGATTATTTTAGTAACAGTAGGGGAAAATGGCACATATGCGGTATTAAATGGTGAAGTTATTCATGTACCGACAGAAAAGGTTGTGCCAGTAGATACTACAGGTGCTGGAGATGCATTTATGGCTGGTGTATTACGCGATGTTCATTACAATGGTTTACCTACAACGGAGGAGGAACTTGTTCGTTGTGCAAGCTTTGGTAATAAGCTAGGTGCTTTGGCAGCAACTAAGGCAGGAGCATTAACAGCTCTTCCGTATTATGATGATATTAAGCATTTGCTAAAATAGTCGTTTGGAGCGTGCATACAATGGAGAAAAACTACGATGTATTAGTAAAGGACCGATTATTTTTGGGCGGTGCAAAAGATGCAGATTCTGCTTTTGAGCAAGAAGTAGTTGATGTCGTGATTGATGTTCGAGTAAATGGCTTAAGTGCTGAGGAGCAGGAGGCGGCTTCCTATGTGTACAAGCATATGCCAATTGCTGATGAAGAATTAGAAGTCGCACCATCTATTCAAAAAGTTGCAAAAGAAATTGTTTCTGCTTATGAGAATGGACAGAAAGTGTACTTCCATTGTGGAAGTGGGGGAGGTCGCGCAGGTGTTGCAGCGACTGCCGTATTAATGGAGCTTGGCGTAGCTAATTCTCTTGAGGAAGCGGAAGAGGCTGTAAAGAACGCTCGTCCACAAGTAACAATCCGACCTAAAATGGAAGATGCTTTGCAGAAGCTATATAAATAAATGAGAAGATGTGCCAAAGGATTTTTCCAATTTGGTACATCTTCTTTTTTATGATACAGCTAATCTATGACTTTTTCTTTTTCAATAGTTGGTTTATTTTTAAAAATATAATTCACTTTATTTTTTGTAAGTTAAAAATACAAATTTTGGAGTGATTCAATTGACTACATTTACACCATTACAAGAAGCTCAAGCCTTCGCGGAAGCTTTTCTATTGTCTACGGAGCAGTCATCTGTAAACCATCCTTATAAGAAGGACAAAGGTCGATATCCACGAGTACGGAAATTTTTCCAAAACTATTTGTTAGATGGTACAAGTGATGCATCAACATATCAACAAGGTGTTGGACAATTAATGATGTTCTGTGCCCAGTTTGCTCAACAAAAGGCACTAGCTGGGGAGCGTGATGCAGTTTACGAGGAAATTGTTAAAACTGTGATTCCTAAACTTTTGGAAAGAACATATAATTTTCCGACAATCAATCCATTAGCTGGTTTTATTTATCTTGGTGTAGCAATGCTTAAGAAGTTAGATGAATGTCAGAGCGATGTATCGCTTTCTAATGTGGATGCTTTGTTAGTAAGATACCGAGACTATTTTGCTAATGAAGTATTAAATTCTAAAGAATACTATGCTTTAATGTATCATCGTACGCCGTCTGCTTGGACATACAATGATTCAGAAAAAGCGTATCGTTTTGCTACTGGTCCATATTCGGGGCAAATCGGATACTGGATAACGACAGCAGATTTATCGAACGATCCTCAAAAAAATTACTTAGAAATGCCTACAGTTCTTGATAGTTCAGGACAAGTTTCTTTTGCTGGTATTCAACCAGGAACAAGCGGTAGAGATTATATAGATCACCATTCCTATTACAACACTAAAAACGAGCGATTTATTCTTAATGCGTCGATAAATGCAATTGCTTTTTGGATGGCGGCACATGTTTATGATGTAAAAGTTAATGGGACTGGAGCTTCATTAGATCCTGCATATAATATGAAAAATGCAATCCGAGATGTTCTTAGTTATACACATTGGGGATCTAATACTTCAGTTGCTAATGCTTCTAAAGGATGTTTCCAACAAGAGCCCTTTAACAATTCATTAACTGCTAAAAGGGTTCTTCCGGTTCATGGATTTTCCGAAGTAACCTTGGCAAATAGCATGCTAAGATCTCGATTCGATTCTCCAGCCTATAATACATTTGCAATAACATTCTTACAAATATTTGCAAGTTTAATTGAAAACCCAACAGCTTCATCATGGTACAATCTTGTTCCAAATGTTGATTCAGATTCTGGGATTATGGTGACACAGATGATTAATACTTACCAAGACATTTTCACTAACTACTCAACTATTAAAAATACTTTAATTAGTAATGTGTTTAGCCGAGCTAAATATTGGGGTATGTACATTCCGGAAAATGCTATGCTAGGTTCATCCGAGTTGATTAAAAATCCATGGCAAATGCCTAATAAGGGTGAGGGAATCAATCAAGCAATGGTTGGATTGTTCAATGTTTACCCTGGATTTACAGGTCAAGGCTTTGCAAATATTAATAATAAAATCGGAAAAGCAATTAAACTTCAACTTAAAGTTGGTCAAGCATTGCATGGTCAAAGTTACTTCCCATCGCACGGTCGTTCGGGCCTTTGGGATTTAGCCCGCTTAGATGTATTAGCCGATGCTTCAAATACAGAAGGGACAGTTAGTTCAGCTACAGACCTTACTACTACTGACAAAGAATCTCCAAACTGTGCTGGTGCTCGTCGCACATTTTACGCTTTAGCTATGGCGTTAGCAGTCGATGATTCTAATGGTTTTGAATCAAATTAAGGCATTGTTCAACACGAGTGAATAAAACAAATGACTAAAAAAGCCTAATTAAAAACACGTATAAATTTGGTAATCACGAATTTATACGTGTTTTTATGACCGTAAACTTTACTACTTTCGCACAGAAAACATCAGTTGGCTCAAGCGCTCATCGGACGCCCCCGGGGAGCTTTGCTCTGTGCGAAAGAGTAGCGACAGCAACAACAATGTTTTTTGTAGCGAAAGCGAAGCGTCAGCTACAAAGTGCCCAGTCGGAACGGAAATCAACCACACGTTATGGTGATAACCCTAATATTTGCCCGGTTTGTCGTTGAATACCAGTTGGAATAAAGTTATTATTGTGTCTAGGGAGGTTCTTCAATTGTCTTTAAATAAAGAACGAATTGACGCAGTAAAATTTATGCGAGTAACGGCGATGTTACTTGTTATTTTAATTCACGCTACTGGAGTTGCATTAAGTAAAATCCCACATGATAGTCCCTCATATTTTTTCTATTTATTTTTAAATCGCTTTACACGCTTTGAAGGCTCTGTTTTTGTATTTTTAAGTGGCCTTACATTGTTTTACAATTATGAATCGAAGCCCTTTACAAAACAAACATGGTCAAACTTTTATAAGCGTAGATTTATGTTTATTTTAGGACCTTTCCTCATTTGGTCCATTTTTTATGAGTTATTTTCCTATTACCAAGGAGTTCGAGTATTTACAGATTGGAAGACGATGTTCACTTCTATCGTTACGGGGGGAGCCTATTATCATTTATATTTCATTTTAATTTTAGTGCAGCTTTATTTTTTAATGCCGCTTTTCATCTATCTTGTAAAGCGCTTTTGGTGGTTTAAAAAATATTTATTATTCATTGGCTTTGCTGTTGAATTAGCTGTTCAAAGCTACTTTGAGATGTTTGATATTTCCTTTACTGTTCCATTATTTTCAATATATATTGCGAGCTTTTTCTTCGGTGGATGGGTCGCATTACATTATCAATCCTTAAAGGAACAATGGTCGAAAAAGCAATATTTCATGTGGATTTCTTGCACCTTTTTATTAGGAATTTTTTATACAATGCTGTATTATTTCCGTAATATATTAGGATACGATGAAATTTCATATATGGTATTCAAATTTTTATCTATTAGTTATATGCTTCTCTCATGTTTCGTACTATTCAAAATCAGTATTTATTTAGTCCATCACGGAGGACGAAAGCTCAATGACTTTGCAGAGCATTTAAGAATTTATTCGTTTGGGT
Source organism: Lysinibacillus sp. fls2-241-R2A-57 (assembly GCF_030209535.1). Lineage (NCBI taxonomy): Bacteria > Bacillati > Bacillota > Bacilli > Caryophanales > Bacillaceae > Lysinibacillus > Lysinibacillus sp. fls2-241-R2A-57. The sequence continues at coordinate 4,542 of NZ_JARVRU010000124.1, read as the reverse complement.
TTTATTTAGTGCATCCATTTATTTTATACCTATTAGGCGATAGTTTGAGAAGCCTCATTCCATCACATATACATTTATACATATTTATGAGATTTATCTTAACGGTCATTTTCTGTTATGTATTTATTCGCATAATGCATCGTCTTTTTCCGCGTGCTTGGTTTTTATTCGGAAATTTACCTGCGCCAGAGAGAAATAAAACCTCTTAGTTAATACACAATGACGTAGAAATATGAGACAAGACAAGATAAAAATTAAAAAAGAAACAAGAATCAGTATGCAATATTTTATATATGCTGCAACTGATGATCTAGCCGAAAAGCACTGTCAGATCAACCATGTATAAATGTATCCACAATTTATAGTTATTCAAACGAAAAGGCAGTAACGACAAGGGTTTGTCCTTTGTTGTTACTGCCTAATTCAGTTTTATGTAAACTGAAAGTGTATGAGAATGTATAAATTAAATCCTAATTTTCGATTCCAAAAATATCCGAATAATTTTGGTATTGTTCAACTTTGTGATTTTTTAAATCTTTACGATGTTTGAATGCTAATTGATTCGGATTATTATTCATAAGTATAAATAACTTCCAGGGCTTGTTGAGCATTTTCTAATCCTATAATTTGACCATCATCATCCACACCGATATACAATTCACCACCAATTGTATTGGCAAAGGCAATGACTGCTTTTTGGATGTTATTAGTCACTTCGCGTTTCCATTCTAATGTTGGTGATTTTTGCCAGTTCATTCAATACCATTCCTTTATTGATTATCAACATAAATAAAAATTAATCGATTAATCAATTGATTAATATCATATATAAATATCTAGTAATTGTATGTAAGATGACCGGCTAAATAATAACAATTTTGTTATATACACAATAGAACAAAATTGTTATAGTAGGTATATAACAATGGGTGAGGTGATCTGTATGATGGAGGAATTAGCGAAAATTCCTTGGGCAGTTATAGCGCCACTAATCATAGTTCAAATTATTTTAATGATTGTAGCTCTATTCGACTTACGTAAAATCCATGCAACAAATGGACCGAAAATATTATGGGTGTTTATTATTATTTTTGTTAATCTTTTAGGGCCAATTGCGTACTTTATAGTGGGGAGAAAACAATCATGACGACATTACTTCAAGTAACGGGGCTTACAAAGCAATTTGCAGACAAAGTAGTGGTAGATGGAATTGATTTCACATTAGCAGAAAATACATCGACAGCATTAATTGGACCAAATGGTGCAGGTAAAACAACGACTTTATCGATGTTAACGGGTCTATTAAAACCTACCTCTGGAAGTGTAAAAGTGCTGAATGGTGATTTAAGATCTAATATTGGCTTTTTACCACAATTTCCGCAATTTCATCCGTGGCTAAGTGCGCTAGAGTTTACTGAAATGGCTGCAAAGTTAAATGGTGTGCCTGCAAAAAAAGCGAAATTAGCAGCACAAAAGACACTTGAGTTTGTGGGGCTAGGCAATGATGCAAATAAGAAAATTGCCACATTTTCTGGTGGCATGAAGCAGCGGCTTGGAATTTCCCAAGCAATTGTTCATAAACCTAAATTACTGTTATTAGATGAGCCTGTATCTGCTTTGGATCCGGTTGGTCGAAGGGAAGTCCTTGATTTATTGAAGGGCTTACAACAAGAAACCACTATTCTATATTCGACACATATTTTAAATGATGCCGAGGAAATGACTGATCAATTGTTGTTTTTACGGAATGGAGAGCTAGTAGAGCAAGGAACGTTGCGCGAGGTGCGTCAACGATTTGATGAACCAAATTATGTTGTGGAATTTAATACTGAAGAAGAGGCACAACATTTTACTAATAAATCTGAGCTCTTAGGAAATGTAAAGGGCCGTTTCGTATATATAGAAATCATTAATGAAAAGCCGAGCATGCAGGAGCTACTGCATCATTTAAGTAATGCTCCTTATAAAATACGGAAAGTGGAACGACAAACAGCATCACTTGAAGAGATTTTCATGAAGGTGGCGAGAAAAATATGAGAGGATTTAATGTACTTCTACAAAAGGAATTCAGAGAAGCTTGGCGAAGCTGGAAGTTTTTATGGATACCTCTTGTATTTGCTTTGCTCGGAATGAGTGATCCACTGACAAACTATTATATGATGGATATTTTAAATGCTGTTGGTAATTTACCAGAAGGCTTTGAAATGTTGATGCCAGAATTAATGCCAGTTGACCTATTACAAGCTTCCATTGGGCAATTTCAGACGATAGGGTTACTCGTATTAATGGCTACTTTTGTAGGGACTATTAGTAAAGAAAGAGCAAGTGGCATGGCTACTTTATTGTATGTACGTCCTATATCGTTTAGCGCTTATTTTATGAGTAAATTTGTCGTCATGAGTACTGTTGGCTTTGTTAGTATTTTAGCTGGTTTTGCTGCGAGCATTTACTACACGGTCGTACTTTATGGAACATTTGAGATAGGGTCACTTGTGGCAAGTTTTTTCACGTATTTTTCTTGGTTGCTCTTTGTGCTAGCGGTGACATTGATGATGAGTGCTACCTTTAAAACAATAGTTGCAACTTCATGTGCATTTATTCTTATTTTTGTGGGGCAAATTATTAATGCAATAGTTGGTACATTTTGGACGATATCCCCGTGGAAGTTACCGGTATATGGCGTTCAATTAATGAGGGGTACGATGGAAATGTCTGATTATTGGTGGAGTCTCGTGATTACAATAATATCGACAATCGTTTGTATTGGTATTGGAACGATCACTATGAAAAGAAATGCATCGATGACGAAAATTTAAAGGAAGTATTAAGGTGAAAATCCGCGTAAACTTTTATGGTAGGGTATGAGAACTAAAAACAGCGGCCCTATCAATTAAAAATTATAGCGGATTTTTACCATGTTATTTCTTAGATCATACCACCATTCATCAGCAAAATAAGACCGACGAAAAACATTATCCATGACAGGGCTGAACTTGTGCTTTTATCAAAAAGTGCTTGTATTTTTCTTAACGGCGTATTCATAAAGCGTCTGAATAGTATGTGTAAGCCGAGTAAGATGATTGCTGGTGTAATCATCATTAGATTATATCCGGCCATGATGGGCAACCATTCATAAAAAGCTAAATGGTTGCTTGTTAAGATGCCTATTGTGGCGAAATAGGGTAAAGCCATTGCCACTTCTAAAAGAGAAGTCGTGAACCCTAAAGCAATCATTGCTCCAATACTAAACGATTTTGGCTTAGGGGATCCTGAAGTTTTTTTCTTCGGTACTAACCAACTCCCGACAAATAATAGCGCACCCACAATTGTCATTAGTAATCTAGCAGAGTGGCTATTTAATGCATTGGCAATTGGATCAAAAACGACATCTAAGCCAAGCATTAAGAAAATGCCGGTACTAAAATAAAATAGAGCTACTGTCGTTAAATAAGCTAATAGCAGTCGACTTTGCTGCTTTTTTGCCACAAGCAATACATATATAGTCACACCGATTATAGCTGGGCTAAACATATCTAGTATAGCTAAGCCACCAATAAACAATAAAGTTTCTGTGCTCATTGTTGAGGATCCCCTTTACGGATATTTTTAGCTTCATAAATAGTAAAAGCCTGTTCAATAAAATGTATGAAATCCTCCTCCAACGGGTACAAGCCAAGCTGTTCAGACTGTGAGGAGGATTTTCGTATTTCCCACATCTTTTCTAAAAATGATTCATGCCCTTTGTATTCCTCTGCTGCTTTTTCCATCATTCGTTTAATAATGCGTTGCACTGGAGCTGATTTAGCATCATAATTTTCCTTCAATTCCTTTAATTGACCTAATAAACCAATCCACTCTAAAGAATGCGGATCATTGCGATTTAAATTCGGGAGTTTTTTTATTAGCTTCAAATCAGTATCAGAAAAAATTTGTTTTCGAAATGCCTGTTTCTCCCCATTTTCTTGATTAGAAAGTTTAATGATCTTTTGAATAAGTGATTCATTTAAACTTCCCTCGATGGTCAAAGCATGCTGTAATCCAAGTATGGCGCTCTCCATCTGCTTTAATTTTTCTTGCTCCTTTTGCACAAAAGCAAGCTGATGATCTAAGCTTGCCGACCAATCCCAAGATTCATTGAGCAATGTTTGAATATCTTTTAATCGATATCCTAATGTTTTTAAAAACACAATTTGTTGTAGTGTTTTTAGCTCTTCCTCACCATATAACCTATGTCCACCTTCTGTTTTGGCTGTCGGAAATAATAAACCAATCTCTTCGTAATAACGCAGTGTTCGAACTGAAATCCCTGTGTGTTTTGAAACTTCATGAATGACAAGCAATTCGCGGCCCCCTTTTTTGACTGTTACCAATATTGTACAAAATGACGTTGCGTAACTTTCAAGTAGTTTAGAAAAGAATTTTTTATCTTCATTCAGCAAATCTTTTCTGTGTGAAAGCGAAGCGACAGCAACAAATCTTTTCTGTGTGAAAGCGAAGCGACAGCAACAAATCTTTTCTGTGCGAAAGCGAAGCGACAGCAAC
>NZ_JARVRU010000086.1:0-26123 GCF_030209535.1 Lysinibacillus sp. fls2-241-R2A-57 | reverse complement strand
AGCAACAAAGCGCCCAGTCGGAACGGAAATCAACCACACGTTTTGGTGAAGAGCCTTTAGTTGTTACTAAATTTGATATTAACTATACTTACGTTGTAGTTATATAGAAGGGGTGATTGGATGAGTAAGAACTTTATTATATTTGGAGCAAGCCAAGGATTAGGTGATGCATTTGTAAAGGGTTTACCAACAAAAGGGGATACAGTATGGGTGGTGTCACGCACACGACCAAATAGTTTAGATATAAATGATGGCGTAAATCGTAAATGGCTGACTATTGATTTATCTAGTCAACAACATATTCCTGCTTTAAAAGAAGCTTTACAAGGCATTGCTATTGATGTATTAATTTACAATGTTGGAGTATGGGAAAAGCGTGGTTTTGAAGATGACTATTCGTTTGATAAAGATGAGATTGAGGATATAGCAAACTTAATTAATATCAATTTAACTTCCACGATTACATATATTCAGGCGCTATTACCTAATTTAAGACAGGCCGAAAATGGGAAAATAATTTTAATAGGATCGACAGCAGGTTTAGATCATACGAACAATGCGCAAGTTTCGTTTGTTACATCTAAATTTGGCTTGCGAGGCATTACAAATGCTTTGCGTGAGCATGTGAGAAAAGATAAGATCGCCGTAACGTGTATTAACCCAGGAGAACTGGCTGCTGAAGTACCTTTTGAAGAAGGGGCTGACAAAGCAATTAAGTTGTATGAAGGTACACGTATTCCTGTACAAGATATTGTAGCCATTGTCCAATGTGTGATTAATTTATCACCAGTTTCATGTGTAAAGGAAATAAATATTCCTGCGATTACAGATATGAATGTATAAAAAAACGGCTCACATGTTGATCGATTCTGTTCAACATGTGAGCCGTTATCATTATGAATGATGGAGCTCGTAAAGTTGTTTAGTACGAGCAAAACTCCTAGCCTACTGTAATAACAGCTTTCGGAATCCTTGGCTCCGGATGAACAGATATAACATTGTCTAGCGTGTGGTTACTATTCTAATAAATTATTTTTTTCGGGGATTAAAACTTCTAACTCAAGAATATTACTATTAGTAAAAATGCCGCTTGAGAGCTCCATTACATAGATAGGGGTATTTTTCTTGTCGATAATGGATACTATTTGTTCCTCAAATTCATCATCAGATTCCCCAAAAATAAATATTGAACTATATTTACCTTCATTCATGATGAAATCAGTTTTCCGTTCTGTTTCTATACATATATGATATTCATCTTCTTCAAAAACATAAATAATATCACTATAAAAAAATTGCTTGGATAATTGAAATTTAAACATATCCTTGGCTGATAAAGTTTCATTTGTTTTTAAAGTGATTATTTTTTCTAAATGTTTATTTTTTAAGTATTTTGTTGAATTTACTTTTTGGTTTGTCATATTTACATAATGGTGATCAACTACCTTTTTTATTTTTTGTAGTTTGTTTATTTCATCGGAAAGTTCTTTTGATTTCTCTTTTAATAACTTCAAATAATCATTTTTTTCATACGAAGTTAAAACCTCTTTAATTTGTGCGATTGAAAGATTTAAGTTTCTCAACATTAATATTTGCGCAAGTTGATAAATTTCCTTCAGCGAATATTTTCGATACCTATTATTATCCGTGTAGGATGGAAATAAGAGCCCTTTTTCTTCGTAATATCGTATTTGATGATGACTGATATCAAATATTTTAGCCAATTGATTTATTGTAATAGTTTCATCCATAATATCCCTCTTCTCTAGATAAATATAAGCTCTAGGGCTAGCCTAGTGTCAACCAATAAACCTAAGATAAAACCTCAAACAGTTATCAATGAGAATGAATGAAAATCCCATGTGATAAAGCTAACGGATTTTCGATGTGTGTTTTAGCCTCTACTAATGAATAAATTGTGCAGAGGTGAACACAAACAAAAGTTGGTTTGACATTAGGTCAACCCTATAGTTTATAGTGATGGTGATTAACAGAAGGAGGAACAGTTATGACCGAACCGTTACAATCTAAACGTATTGAAGGGTTAGATTTTGCTCGAGCATTGGCTATGTTTGGGATGCTGATCGTCAATTTTAAAATTATTATGGGAGCGACAGGAAATGGGCCGGATTGGCTTAGATGGTTTACTGGACTTTTCGAAGGAAGAGCATCAGCCACTTTTGTTACGCTAGCTGGTATCGGAGTTGCGTTGATGACAAGAAAAGCCAGAAATGGAGGTGAGCTTTCTTACATTAAAGAAAATAGGGTGAAATTATGGAAACGCTGCGCTTTTCTTTTTATTCTAGGTTTACTTTTATATGTGGCAGATTGGACTGGGGATATCCTCCATTATTATGGTGTTTATATGTTGATTGGATCATTTCTTATCGTAGCCTCTACAAAGCTGATGATCATTCTATCTAGCCTTATTTTAATAACCTCGCAAGTCTTACAAGTGACAATGAATTATTTGAAAGGATGGCATCCAGATCAACCGTTTATGGAATATCTAGATTTTTGGACGATTGAAGGTTTTATTAGGAATCTTTTGTTTAATGGGTATCATCCAGTATTCCCTTGGATCTGTTTCTTTTTGCTTGGAATGCTCCTTGGCAGACTTGATTTATCGAAGAAAGCTGTAAGAAATAAAATGTTGTTTATTTCTGTGGTTTTACTCGTAACAGTAGAGGTACTTTCAAAAGTATTAATACGACTATCGCTATCGGTGTTAGATGTAAACAGTGCTGAATTTTTGTTTCAAACAGGGCCAATTCCACCAAACATTTTATATATGTTATCAAATTCCGCTTCTGCGATCATTGCCATCGTTGCTTCTATTTATATCGCAGAAAAGTTTGCAGGACAATGGTTGACAAAATCACTTGTTCAAACAGGACAATTAACATTAACGCATTATGTAAGCCATGTATTCATCGGTGTTGGCATATTAACTTTATTAAATAGGTTAGAAAACCAAACGTTAGCATTTTCAGTATTATTTACACTATTGTTTTTCGTAGCGAGTATTTTCTTTTCTGTTTTATGGAGCAAAAAATTTAAAAGAGGACCGATTGAATGGATTATGAGAAAAATGACAAATTAATATTGTAGTAGCATGGCTGTTACGTTAAGGCAAACAGAATAAAGAGTGTTGTTTCTTTAAGTGGCAAAAAGTAGTGGTGCAACTTTCACCACTACTTTTCATTCTCACTCTCACTCTATATTTTTAATTGTTGCCTTAATTAATGTTAAATATTGAGAATCCCTTAAACCGTATAGAGGGGAGAGGTGTAGCAGGTTTCGTATGATTTCATGATGAAGTAGATTTTGATGTGCTTGAATATATTTTGTAATTTCATTGTCATCCTGTAAAAGTACTAAATACGATTTGATTCCTTGGTACTAAAAGTAAATAAACGAGGTTTTAACATTATGATCGCTAATTTATAATTTCTGATAATGATTGAAGAGGCTCTCTATTTTATCTTGGATAAATTGTTTTAATGATGCAGGCTTCACGGATATAACATCATGTCCATATCTCATAAAATAGTTGGCGATAAATTCCTCTTCTCCAGGATTATAAAATCCCTTCACGACTGTTTTATTACCAATTTCTATTTTCATGGAAGGATAATGTTCTTTATAAAAGAGATCCTTTGCTTGTGCTAAAATTTCTACCTCAAAGTCAATACTCTTGTCAGATTGATAAATTTCTAATGAACGACTAATAAGTTCATCTATAGAAAAGTGAGAGTGGAAATCTTGTTCTTCAGTAAAGGTTATTCTATCACATCTAAAAACTCTATATCTATTCGTATTTAACTCTATCCCAGTAGCATACCATTGACCAAACTTAGCGGAAATTTTGAAAAATTGAATATGGTAACTTTTTTGCTCGTTATTTTTCAAATATCGAATCTTACAGATGCTTTCATTGAGAATGCTCTTTAGAATTTTATCTAAAAAGCGACTAACATTTTTATGTTGATTTACTTCAAATTGCAGGACTTTTTTCATTTTGTGAATCTGCTGTATTTGATTTTTAGATAGACAGTTTTCAAATTTTTCATTTAGTTTATGAACACTTAAATGAAATGGGGTTGATTGATAAGATTCTAGCGTTAGCATGGCAAAGTACAAAGCAAACACTTCATCAATCGTAAAAATAATAGGGGATAACAATCTATTTTTTAAGATACCATAACGGCCATGTCTGCCATGCTCCGAAAAAATAGGCATACCTAATTGTTCTAATGAACTAATATCACGTAAAGCAGTACTTTTTGAAATATTGTATTTAGCCATTAGATCGTTTAGATTAAAGTACTCCCTACTGTTCAAGTATCTAATCATGTCATTTAATCTTTCTGATTTTTTCATGTAAAGCTCCTTAAAGGTGTCATGTTTTGATACCTTTACATCTTAAAATAAGGTCAAGGTAATATCAATTGATAAGATATTTACCTACAATCATTTTGTTAAGGGAGATTGATACCATGAGTACAACACTGGAAGTAGCTATATTCTTATCCATGAACGGAAAGACAAAAGAAGCGGTCGATTTTTACAAGAAGCATTTTAATGCAGTGGAATTGTTACTCGTTACCTATGAGGACATGGCGAAACGTGATAGCTCGCTGCAGATTACTGAGGAGAATAAACATTATATTACTCATTCCGTCTTAGCAATCGGAAAAACAAAGATAATGATGGCAGAGGATACAATGGATATCACAGAAAAATATGTAGTAGGGAACAACACTTCATTGTGTATTCAAAGTGCGGACTTAGAAGAAATTGAACATTTTTACAAAAGCTTGACGACAGATGAGAGAGTGAGAATTATTGTTCCTTTATCAAATAATATTTTTAGTAAAGCATACGGAATTATTGAAGATCCGTTTGGTGTTCAAATTCAATTAATGTTTGATGATCGACTAAGCACTTGAAGCTTCAGGCATTGGATATCTATAAATATGTTCTTTAAGTGGGTCTATTCTTTTACGAAGGATGTTTTCCCGAAAATAGGATTTCTTGATGTCCAATGATTGGGGTGATTGAAGAAATTCTTATTTCCCGAAACTTTAGGAGTATATTTAGTCTATTCTGTAAAATATTGAATGCTGATGTTGACTTTTTATCAACGGTTTATTAGCATATTTACAGATAAAAGTAACCAAATAATACCTTTATGGCAGGAATGCACTTCTAAATAATCTAGTATTTTCAGTTAGGCATCGGTCGAACATCATAATTCCTCCAAACTAGCAATTATTCGATGCTTTAAGTCATTAAATCAATTTTTCACAGCAATACATAGAATTTAATTACACTTATGTTAATTACATCTCGCATGGTACTCCATTGCTTACGGCATGATGGAATCAATCTAAAATAAATTAGGAGATAAGTTTTAGTGGAAGGAGGAATACCTAACAGTGCTATTACCTGTACGGGTTAAATGTTATGAAAGATAGTTTAAAAGAGTTTCTTGAATATAATGATTCTGATGAGGAGTTAGCATATTACATTAGGATGAATGCAGAATGGAATGAAGAATCATTTATAAAAATGCAACAGTTGGTTAGGAAAGTGATAGAGGACTATTCAGCTGATGATTATTATAATAAATCCTTTGTATTTTATTGCGTTGAAATCATCGACATAATAATAGGTACAATTTCACACGAAGCCTTCTGTAGTGGCAGATGGCCAGAGGGTTTTACACGAGAAAGCTATAGAGATTTTTTAGATGAGAGAATTGAGCAATTAAAGTTACTTCAGAAAGATTTGTTTTATTAGGACTTTATGGTAAAAATAATGACCTCCTTTATTTGATGACCAAGCACTTTCTTAGGGCTAATTGATGGGAATCCTACGTTGAATAGATATGTTTAGGAGCATAAACCTTTTTTACATATGTTTTTCTGTATATTAATTGTATATCTTCAACTGAGATAAGTTTTTTGACACGAGGAATCAAAAACGCTAGAAGCCTTTTTTAAGAACGTTTATGGCTCACTCTATTTGGAAAATACAGAAAGACTAGTAACACCAGTATCACCAGGATATTACCATGCATATCAACTTGATAAATTAGGTGATAGGAAATTTTTTAGTCGAGAAGAAATAGATGGAGTAATGAAGGAAAAAGGAACCACGGTATCTGTGGATAAGGGAGGAAAGATTAAATGTCCAGGATAAAATATGGTGAAGAAATTTTAAGGATAATTGATGAATTAGAAACTGCATCATCGACAAATGTATTATCTTTAATAAAGAAAATAAATAGAGAGACAAGACAGGAGCTTGGTATCGATATAAAGGCTTTTTTTTCGAATCCAACTATAATCGAAAAGTTAATAAAAATTGGACAAAAGTATGAAGCCGATGACCAAATTTTAGAGGAGATTATAAAAACAGTTACAAATATTTCTTGGAGATTCGAAGTTAAACCTCAAAATTTATATGATTTCTTAGTTAGACACATTGAATCGAAAAATAATAAAATTAAGTTTGCTATTGCTTCATGTGTTCCTTACTTCTCTCAATTTAACAATTATAATGAAAAGTGGGAGTATATACTATCGATTCCGAAAATTGCTCCTAAAAAAGAGTCTATACTCTTATTTCGGTGGGTAATCGAGGAACAAATAGATGAAATTCCAAGCGATTTAAAAGAAAATATAGTTACAATAATGGAAAATTATATATATAAGGTAAATCTGGATATTACTACCTTTAAAAATTACATAGATATTGTAGAACAATTAAAAAATACTGATGGTTCAAAAAAGAAAATCACTCTTTCTAGGTGATCGTTGGACGGCGTATCAACATGACGGTCTATGAAATGTCATTCGAGCTGATTATTATGATGATATCTAGGAGACGTTCGGTTATGACAAAAATGGTTCGTTAATTCAGACAAAAATGAGTATGTGACTGTAAAGCTGGAGCTAGACCCAACTGGACAACTGATCAAGAAGTGGCAAAATGACTATTGGATTGCAAGTAGCTATGATGAATTAGGCAACCGTTCACAGATTCCGAGTAATTTTGGTGCAAAAATCGATGTTGCTCGTAATGAAATGGGGAATGTGTCGCAAATCACAGCCTCTCGCTCAGAGCAAGAAAATTGGACAGCGTCAATGCAGTACAATGAACTTGGCCAAGAAATTGAGAGAATCGATGTGCTATAGCTTATGGAGCGCCAAAAAATTCAAAAAGAAAGAGACAGAGAAAGCTGGACCATGTTACTAGGAGAAAATTATGAGAAAAATAAAATTCATTAGTAGATATGATAAACGACCAGTATTAGAGGATGATTTTGTTAAGTTAGAAAAAACTATAGAAAAAAAGTTGCCAGATTCTTATGTTGAATTTTATAAATTTTCAAACGGTGGAGCACCAGAAGAAAATACTATCTATGACGAAGATGAAGAAGTATTTAATATCAGCTTTTTATATCCACTATTGGCAAAAGAAATCGAAAGTTCAATTTCTGAAAATGTACTTTTTATGATTACACAGAATGTTTTGAGGGATAAGTTATATATTCCGTTTGGGGAAGATGGATCAGGTAACATATTATATCTGGATTTTAATTTCAAAGAACCTACAGTTTGTGCATGTTTTTTTGATGAGCCGGATGAAGAAGCTGAAATGCCATATACACACATTGATATTGCTGACAATCTATTCGAGTTTCTTGAAATGCTCGAAAAATATAGGGAAGAGTAGGGGTACATGTAAATGTGGAATGAGTATACTTGAAGCCTAAGGTAATTGGAATATAAAAGGAAATACTCATAAATTACACAAAGAATTAAAATCTGCATCTAAGGTGTATGTTATAAGGGGACGTATGGAAATAAAAGATATTTTAAAACAAAAAAATTATGAACAACTGCATGTTTTTTTATCAAACTTTTTATTTAGTGTAGAATCCAAAGTGAATAAATTTTTGGAAGATAGTGGTACGTTGGGAGAGTTGGTAAAAAAAGGAATGGATATCGGAAATATTTCAACAGGGAAGCTTTTGCGGGGTGATAAGGAAATTACTCCTATAGGTTATGGCTTGCATTACACTTTTTTTAAAGATGTAGAAGATTATTATGGACAGCGTCCAAATGATGTTGCATTAGGGTTTGTAATTCTCTTTTCTGATTTTAACGATATTGAAATTACTAGAGATATTGTTTCGGAGTTTGGAGATGTAGATTATGATGCGTTTAAGTTTCAAGGACTAACAAATGAACTAGAAAAAGATATACTTGAAATGGAACAAATATTCATCCAAGTAATAAAGAACTTTCTCGAAAAAAGCTTAGGTATTGATATACCTAACTTATAACGAGGAGTTAGAAAAATAATTAACAACATGAAGATGATGCTCATGTGATTTTATAAAGATTCCAAAACCTATGTAAAGAAATGATATAAACACTTTCTTTACATAGGTTTTATTTTGTGAGAAAAGGTTAAACAAGATTACATTGTGAAGGGTGATATTTATGAGTTACTATCAGCTATATAGCAATTACAGACGAGATGTATTTTTTTGTTACACTAAAAAGAACACTTTTAATCAGTTTGACTTAGAAGAAGGTAATGTCTATGCTTTAGATGAGAAACTTTTTTATTCAGTAGATAAATTTGATACTTATTTAAACAAGTATGATATTTTGCCAACAATAGGGGGAGTATTGGTAAGTTTAAAATTTAAAAAGCTGATAGAAGGATTAGGTTCAGATTGTCAGTTCATACCTGCAGTTATAACGTCCACAAAGACGGGCGAAATCAATGAATCGTTTTTTGTCATGAATGTATTAAATGTAGTACCTTGTTTAGATATGGAGAACTCGGAATATAGACCATTAATAAAATCTTTACCTGATGGACCAATCAAACTATTATCTATAAAATATGTAACAAATTCTCTAAATGGGCATCATATTGTAAGAATGAAAGAATATACAGGAAATATCACCGTTGATGATATTTTTGTAAAAGCATGTATAGATGAAAAGATAAAGGGAGTAATGTTTGTTAAAGAGGGAAGTACCCAACGACCGGAATTCGTCGAAATGTAGAGTAGGATCACAACCTAATGCGAATTAAATTGGTATTTAATATTCAAAAATCTCTAAAAGGGAATTTGATACTCGTGATACTGCAAAGTAATAAGATTTAAACAGTTTGTACTACAGCCTATTCTAAATGATTGTTATTAAATACCGAAACATATGTAAAGAAGAAATCAATAACCTCTTTCTTTACATATGTTTTTTTGTTAGATATGTACTTGTTTTTACTTACAAGAAAGCTTGGATTAAATAGTATTACATTTTCTGGGAGAGATGATCGGAATTGAATCCACAGACATTAACTACATCGAATCAATTTTAGTAGATAACTATTCTAAATTAATGGTATCACCTAAATAGATGACATATAGATTAAGCATTTCCCAGAACACGCAGGTTATAAATGGGGTGTGTTAATTCATCATCATGTTAATTCTGAGAGATTGTAATACCAGTACCAGGGGAAACACACGTTGTTTCTGGTGGAGTTGGGCATAGTAAATGAAGGATGTGAAATATTATGAATAATACGTTATTAAATATTGATGAAATAACAACAATTTTAGATAGAGATTTTATTCCTATAGAGTCAATTGTCACAGGATTAAGACTAAAGAAACAAGTTGAGATGCAAAAAAATGTAGAGCAAGTAGAGCGAAGATTTGGGATGAATTTCCCTGATGATTTTGTTAATTTAATTTTAAACTACGATTTTGGTGATTTTAGTATTTTAGGGGTACATTTTGGGAGTGAAACTAATTATCTAGAAAAGTTAATAAGCCTCCATGAACATTTATCTAATGAAGATAAAACAAATTTTTCTAATCGATTTATATGTATAGCAACTGAGGATTACTTCACATTTATTATGGATGTATATAGTGGGAATATTTACGTTTTTGATTCAGAGACACCATTTAATAAAAAAATAAAAATAGCGGAATCTTTTACGAAACTAATTCAGACGTTAGGAACAGCATATTTTCATAGAACTCAAAACACCCAAACGGAGTTTTTAGATATAATAATAAAAACATTTGACTCAGAAAGTATAGACTTTTGGAAAGAAGTAATCAAATAAATGTTAAATAGAGCTATCGAAACAATGTTTATTGTAACTTAATAAATCTATTGTTCTAAGTGGAAAAATAAAGTGGATACTGGATTAAATCACTCCACTGAATCCGTATTAATCGCCGAAGTGGAACTGGGTTTTTTTATCTGAAGAAAATTTATCAAGAGGCAGTACGGGATGTCTTTAAGTTAAATGCAAATAAATTAAAAGGAAGGGTTTTTAATATGGATGAAAATATTACTCTATACGATGCCACAATTGTAAAACTTGAATTGGTTGAAACGTATCTGTGTATGACGTACTTAGATTGGAAGGAAGAGTTAAAAAAAATAATTTTTATAGATACGATTAGTGTAGAAGCGCTTGATGCTATAGGTGAGGAGGTAGGAGACTTTATTGTTGAAATTGATAATATTAAAATACAAGAAACATGTAACAAATTAAAGGAATCAGCAATTGATTACAAACTATTTAAGATATTGCCGGCCTGGAATAGGGAAACGTTAATTGAAATTATTGCAAAAGAAGTTGATTTTTGTGTTAGGTAAGGCGTTGTATGGAATTTTTTCTTTTCAACCCTAAGAAGATACGAACATTTATCCTCATATTATAGTTTTCGTTCTTGTTGCTTGTTTAATTACGATTTTGATAAGGTTCCCAGATAGTTTCGATGATTTTAGTACATTCGGTCAGCGAATGAGGCTTAGTGTATGAATGAAAGTAATGATAAATCAGGAGATTGTACTGGATAAAAGAATCGCTTTCCGATTATGGGTATCGACGATAGGACATATTTAGTTCGGATAACTATGGGGGGACGTAAGTGAATGTGAAAGATATTATTGAAAAAATAAAGTGTATGCCAAATTACCTAGTGTTACCACCTGAAGGTATTCCAAAAACTGAGGATAATTTAGAATTGCCTGCAGATGTACAAGATTTTTACGAAGTTTGCGGAGGTGTAAAATTATTTCAAAATGCTGATTATAATATAAATATAATGCCTCCTCAGGAATTTGTTTTGGCAAATCCTGTGATTGTAGGTGAAAAATGCGAAAATGATATTACTTCATACTGGTATATTGTTGCAGATGATGGAAATGGTGAATTTTTAACAATTGATTTAGAGGGAAATCGCAAAGGAAGGTGTTATGATAGTTTTTATGATAGACATGGGGTTGTAGGTGATAGTAAAATTATCGCATTTTCTTTTACAGAGTTGTTAGATAGACTTCTACAAAACGAAGGGCAATATTGGTATTGGCTTAATGAGCATTTTAATTTAGGAGATGCATACGATGAAATTGATTAAATACATAACCATTTCTGATGCTAAAAGGGACATGCATTATAACTACATCTTACATCCAGTTGATGGGAAGGTAATCAGAGTTAGATTGGATGGAGCTATGATTCCGCAGTTAGAGTTTGAGGTAAAAAGAAAATTAATGGCTGTCATGAAAAATGAGGGGAAATTTAGTTGAACAAATTAGATACAAAAATTTGGTATGGGATTTTTAGTCATAAAGCATATTCAGTTGTTGCTCAAAAGACCTATGAAGATGATAAGCTGGTTTCGTGGGTGGGTTTTCATATAATTGAGAAATATAGTATTAATCATCAGTCATACGAGTTTATTCAATTAGCTAGAAATAACAAATTTTGTGTTATAAGCATGACAATTGACAAAGAAACTTTTGAAAATAGTGATGGGTTGAATCCTTCAGATTTTAGAGATTTTACTTTATTTTGTTTTGATACAGAAGAAAAATTGTATGAGATATGTGATTTGATGAAAGTTGATGCATCAAAATTTACACAAGGCTGGCATTGTGAATATCCATTTGATTAATTGTTGTCAAACAATAGATAAAATTGTTAGAAATAGAACTGCTTCATCCATCTCATCTCGTGTATTTAGTGGCTATACTTGTAAAATAGCTAAAGTGTAGCAAAAATCCTTTGAAAAAGTGGGCAAGGTATTCTAAAGCCAAAACTAGCTCACAAAACAATACTAAATCAACATGTTGCAGGAACATAACATTCTAGAAACCCATGTGTTTCTACAACAAGAAGCTAAGAATCTGCTGAATTTTTTGCTCCTCCTGGTGGTCCAAATACAATTAATACTATTCCTATAGTTAAAATTGATTTATCGAAAATGACTCTAGCAATATTGTTGATGTCTCTAATGCTACAAAGGCAAGTCAACATTTGCAGACACCATTTAGACGTAATACCGCTGCTGAACATCAAGAAGTTTTAATAAAAGGTGATATAGAAGGTGGTGGATGTAATGGACAATTTATTAAAAAAAAGATTGTTGAGTAATACGTTCGTTGACAAAGTTAGAAATCAAATGGAAATTAATGACGCAGAATATCAAGAATTAATTGAAATATTGAGTAATTTGTCCGGTGAATTAAAGTCTCAGAAAGTTATCGATAAAGAACTGGCATTGATATTATACAGTATGCCTCAAATTATTAGAAATATTTTTCTAACTTACGAAGAGCACAATGGAAAGGCTACGGATTTCGGGAACAAACTTGAGGATATCTGGATTGATTTGGACGCAATGGTTTTAGAATGCTTTAGCGATGCATCCATCTGATTCATTAAAATTTATACACAGTCTGTTTTGATAGAAAGACTAAATTAAAACCAAAATCAAAGCTCATGTAAAGAAAAGACTTTTTGCACATGTGCTTTTTGCTTGCTATTATTATCCAATATTTAGTTAATTCGGCTTGGTTTGGAAAAAGCCCGAGGTTTAAACAATGATTTTGTATGTATTTGCGGTTTTGGGGTTTCTAATGTTGATAACAAGCGATAGGGAAAAGTTAATCTTACTATTTGTATATCGCTTTGCCTCAATCCAATTAAGCACCAAAGATCTTTAAGCCGATGAGATAAGTGGAGGTTTTTTCAGTGAGCAAAGCTTACATACTGATTATAGTAAATTTATGAAAGAAGAATTGGACAGATTTACTATAGAAGGACAAGCTGCTGAAAATTGGACTCAAAAGCATAATAGAGATGAAAATGAAAAGGTAATTAGAGATACTAGAAAAAATTGAGGAATGGAAAAATTCAATTACATAGTAAAGGATAGTGGTGCGAATGAAGTACTATAGATTAGTTGAATTCTATAAAAGGGATGCTTATTTTTACCAAGATGATGAAAAGAATCAGGTGAAATCCTATGAATTAGAATCAGGAGTATCATCTTTTAGTATAGAAAGTATTTATTACAAAGTTGATAAACTTGATAAATATGTTACCAAGTACGACATGTTACCATCAGTTGGCGCGCCTTTAGTAAGCTTAAAAATGAAGATTTTTTTAGAGGAAATCGCTAACAACGCTTGTGAATTTTTTCCGGCCGTTATTGTAGATGAAAAAGGTGAAATGAACACAGATTTCTTTGCACTGAATATATTGGCTGTTTCTGATTGTTTTGATGATCAGAAATCGGAATACGATATGACTGCAAACGATCCTAAAAAAATTGGTCGAATCACAAGTATATACTTTGATTATCAAAAACTTGGACAAGAGCATTTTTATCGTATGAGCATAAGACCTTCCATGATAGTTGTATCTGAGGCTTTTGTTGAAGGATATAGAAAGAATAAACTAAAAGGATTACTCTTTGCAAAAGAGGGCAGTCGCCTAAGACCAGAGTTTTTGGCATGATGCATCACTTGTGATAAAGACATCTAAGGAGTACTCTTCATTCAATATTAAGAGATTTTCCGAAATGAAATAAAGGAAAATAATAGTTTTTAAGTAAAAAATATGAGATATTTCAATTGGAATATAAAAATATATATGGAGAATAATATGCTCCCCTTTAAGTAAACAGATTAAAAAAACAAAAATGTGATTACTAATGGGGAGTATTTTTTATGTTTAATAAACCGTCAAAAAATGATGAAACAATATATCAAATGTAAAAATAAACGAGAGGATTGAGTTTTTGTGGAACAACTAGAGAATTCAGTATTAAAATTTGTCCAGGCAATGAATCAATATCCAAAAGAGGAGTCGCTAATAGAAAAAAATGGTGGAGTACGTTATAGGTCAGAATTAGTAAAACTACACGTAGATGAAAAAATTTACCTTTCTTCTGAGTTAAAATTCTTTTATGAACATTGTGAAATAATTTGTTATATTCGTCCTGATGGATATCAATTAGATTGTACAGATATTGATTTAGGGAATAACCTCCTTGCTCTTTGTTCACCTGATAAATTGGGTCGGAGGCAAGAAGGTTTTCGATGGATTGGAAACGAAAAAAAAGAGAATACAAATTGGGATCCAAATTGGCTTGTAGTTGCAGATAAGGATGATGATCCAATTGTAGTTGTAACAAACCAAGAAAATTCACCTGTTTTGGCAAGTTATGAAACTAGCGCCTTATTTCCAATTGCAGATTCTTTTTCAGCTTTTCTAGATTCTCTTTCGGTGACATTAGAAGTAATACATGAAAAATTTAAGGGAGAGATAATGGATGAAGAAACTTTCGAAGTCTACGATGAATTTATTGTGACGTTAAAATCTTCTTTGAGTAAAACTTTGAAAAAAGAAGAATATGCTGAAAATTTTATTGATTACTTATATGGTTAAAATTGTTTGACTTCTATGGTATATGTAGAGAATGATATGCTCCCCTTTAAGATAGATAGGTTAAAAATCCTGCTCACCATCTGTGATACGAAAGGGAATATCTCGGCTTTGATGAGCTGACAAGAACGTATGAGCAAGTCTTGCAAGATAGGCTCAGAGGATTTAAACGTCCAGGTGATCGTTGGATAGCTTATCAACATGACAGCCTATGGAAATCAATCGAGCTTTAATATTATGATGACACCTTGTAGCCGTTTTGATATTTTGGAAAATGAGTGAATATTTCGACTTGTAAAAAAGACAAGAGAGGGTGTTGATATGTTAAAAAGGTTTAGCTGGAAGAAAAACGATATTCATTCAATACAATTAAAAGAAGATTTATACATCATTGCTCAATTATTAGAAAATCCATACGTTGCTTTTTTTAATTTCACGAGTGAAATTAATAATTTTAATGAGAAGCCGTTTGACTTAAATAATTTGAAACCATTTGGAGTATGTATGGTTTTAAAAGGTTTTTTCAAAACATCATCGATGGGAAAGGTAGCAAAAAATATTAGCCCTAATTTAAAAGTTCCAATCCCAGAGCTTTTCATTAGTAGTGACAGAGCACAGTGGGGGAATCGGTCTGATTATAGCGATAACCAACTGATTTATAACTTGGTAAGAATAGATCCAAAAATTGGTGATCAAGGTATTATGGGTAATGAGATTATTCATTATAACATTGATAGAAACGATTCAAACATTTTAAATGACTATGAATTTGTTGGATTTAATACTGGATACCAACTTATACGTCGATTAATTATATCGATAGATAATAATCATTGGATTGATCCATTAAAGGAGCAACAGTTGATTGGTGAAGATAAGTATCCATTGAAAACTGTTGAAGAAATGTGGCAAGCTGGAGTTCCGAAGTTTGGAGTAGAGGATAAAAATGAGAACCGACAAAAAAGAGAACAAGGAACTAAAATTAATTATTTAATTAATATGTATAGCGATCCATTCTATCCAGAATTTTTAGTAGATAAAGTAAAGGAATGTATTCTGCAAGTTGTTCGATTTATAGAAAAAGGGGAACATGAAGTAGAGAAGATTATTCAAAGTAAACTTGATGAAATGACAATAGCTATTAACGGTTTGGTAGGTGAGTTTGAACAAAATAATAGTGAAATAGAGACTGTTGCAAGAGATTCAATTGCTAATACGGTAGAATCGATTTTACAATATTTTAAGATAGGTATTGATGTTGAGGATGCTCTTCGAGAAAGAGATTGGTAGTAGCTAATTTGCACACAGTTTTCTATTATTTTGATAGTAAAGGTAAAATGTTTAATAGATTGGATGGAAAGAATAAACAAGAGTTTAAAAAGGAACTGAAAAAGATAAAGAAAGAACTGAACAAAGGAAGGACATGGGAAACAATAACAACTAAAAAATTAGGGAAGTGTACAAGATGATAGAAAAAGATTACGAGATGATTGTAAAAATATTCGAGGACTATCGTTCCTCATACAATGTGTTGCTTCATCAAGTTGAAGACGTTGAAAATGAGACGATTATTTGGAGCAATTCTTATCTAGAAATATACCCATATCAATATGAATTAGATCAATTACCAAAACCAAAAATTTATAAAAAGGAACCGAAATCTAAGGAAGGAATGGTAGTGAATAAGTTGAAAAACAATGAACTGTATTTTTCTTATGACGCTGAAAATAAGGGATGGGGAAGTTCTTTCATTATAAATGAAGTTGAAAAGAAAATTTGTCTTAGATTTCTAAATAACGATGATGACGAAATGGTTTTAAGTCAAGTTTATTGTATAATATATGAAGGATCTGTGATAGAAAAAATATTATTCTACTTAAGGGACGATGATGTGGACGAAGAAACGTTTATGGTTGACAGATATTCTTATAATGACAATTCGACTGTTCATACTATTATTAGAGACGGTTTCTTTGGAGAAAAAATAAAAATTTTATCCACAAGGACATTTAGATTTGAGTATGTAAATGGAGATGTACTTATTTACTCGAAACAATTGAAAAAAAATCTAAAAGTTGTTGAAGATCTATTGTATACCAGTAGAAAGTAAAAAAAAGTATGATTAAACATAGAAATGGTAAGTCAAGATCAGAGAAGTTAGAGGAATTATGAGTAGTTATCAAATATCTTATCTTGATTCTTCAATAGGAATTGGTGGGATTATTGTACATGAATCACTTGAAATTAATAAATAAGATACCAAAAACACATGTAAAGAAAACACATAACCCTTTCTTTTCATGTGTTTTTTGTGTTAGAAATAATATATTTTTAGGTGTGTTGATTAACCATTTTTATACATTCGGATTAATTCGAAGAGATTGATTTCCGCTACGGGTAACTCGCTTTCCTGCAGGAGTCAGATTGTGGCGGATTTATGTGGCAACATAAAAGTCTTGGGGGACAACCACGATACATTACATAAAAAAGGAGACCTATTATCGAGTAAATTACTAGGGGAATTAGATTTACTGAGGTGACGAATATGAATAATTATATAAAATCGTTTACTAAAAAAATGGATAAATTCTTATGGAAAGAGGAATTTACAAATATAATCTATTTACATGATAAGGAAGATAATGAACGTTTAGATCAAGTTCTTTTTTTAAAGAAGAATAACGAAGATGTCGTAGGTTTTTACATCAGAGGGACTAATCCATTGATTTCCGTAAATAAAGTACATAATTTGGATGATTTTAATCTATTTGCAACTTATGATGAATTAATTGAATATGAAGAGAACGATTTTAATCTTTTTAAAACAGAATGTATCAGACTATACTTTAATCCTAATTTTCATGAGTTATTAGGGATTTATTTATCTGACATTAATGGAGTCAGTTCTTTAATCATTCTTTTTTTGCAAGATGAAATTCAAATAGTAAATGACTGTGAAATATCGGATATAGACAGTGTGTTTGAAAAATTTTTTCTTCAAGTTTCAGTTGGTAATATGATAGTATACGAAAAAATAAATCCTAAAAGTATATGGATGTTATTATAGGATAATCAAGAAAATAAAAAGTAGAAGATTTTAGATTGAGATAGTTAAGTAAGGTTTCTTCAGTAGATAATAGAAGACTATATGCTGCTTGAGAGGGTTAATTCAAAGGTGAATGGGCGACTGAAGAAAATTTAGGGAAAATGAATTTAGATACACGGTTTAGCACTGAAACAGCCGGTAGGACAATTGAAATTCGTTGCCATAGGTAAAGAAATGGAGGGCATAATGAGAACCAGATTAATAGATACAACAGTGGGTGTAATTAATGCTAGAGATGCGTTGATTTTAAATAAGTTAGCTATGGATCGATTTCCAAGAGAAGTTGAACTTTCGTTAAATTTAGCAACAGAGTTGGCATCAAATATCTCGACAGACGAACGATACATAGATATCTCTTTCATTTTTAAAAATGTAGTCAAGTTTGGACTTTGTGGTCTTGATTATTTTAACGAAAATGTATTAGATACGTGTTTTTGTGAAGTGATTGATTCTGACTTTTTGAATCAGCAAAAGACACTGGTTGAAAAAGGATTTAAGCATTATTTTCTAGAAAGTTATGATGAAGTTATTGAAGTTGTGGCTCAAGAATACAATCTTATTTTGCCAGAAGGACTTAGAAGAGCTGATGAGAAAATGGATAAAAGCAATTGAAAAGATGCTGAATTGAAAGCCCGTAATTATGATAGGCGGACATCCATTTAAATCAGAAGGTTCAAAGGGAGATGCTTATAAAATGGTGGGGGAAACGGATGTTCTTAGTATATTAATTTACTACTATAGAGATATAATGGTGATGTATTAAATGACATGGTAAGTAATTAGTGAACACTAATAAAACGCATATTGGTATTAAAAACCCGAATGACTTGTCTAGAGTAAGAGGAAGAAATCATGGATAAGGGTGTAAATACTATGGGTATTGAATACAGTATAGTTCTTGAAGATAAAGAAAAAATAGATATGGTGATCGAGAAGATATTCTCTGTCCTTAAGTCTAATGAAATGTATAAAGATGTAATTATGGATCAAAAAGTAATAGTATTTCCATATGACGATTTTAATTGGAATCAATGGTGTACTATAGAAAATGACCAGGATGAAATATACATTTGGACTATTGGTAACAGAAGAGTGCAAGAAAGTAAGTTAATTGAGGAAATTTGTAAAGTGATTGTAAGCCTAAGTTTGCAATATGAGCTGGAAGAGATTTAATATTTACTCCAATCTTCTTCTTCATAATTGATTGATAATTGCTAACTTGTATAGAGAAAAGTTAGCAAATAGGTACTGCGAATAAATATGGATTTAGCACCTTAACTTTCTGGTGGTAGTTTTGTAACGTTACATCACTTAGGTCAAGATTCGAGTGGAGTGTTAGTAGAGGCAAGTGCTCATTTCATGGGGTTGGAGAAAATGAAAAAATAATCCATATTCTATTCAACTAATAAATAGACTTCAATTTAGTGTTGATACACGAGATTTAAAGCACGCTGTGAAAAATAAATTTTAGAGGTGAATGGAATATGAAAGCTAAGAAAGAATTACGAAATAAATACCGAGCTTTGTATGATATTGATGGAATTTCTAAAGGGTACTTAGATAAAATTGAACATGAACTTCAAATAAAGTTACCTAATGATTTCCGTGAAATATCAGGATTCTACAGCGGAGGTATTATTGGTGGGATAGATATCCTTTCTTTTTTACTTTCTGAGCCAACTAATTTTATAGGCGAAACTTTAAGAATCAGAGATGCGATTGGCTTACCAACCAGATTTATTGTTATAGCTGAAGAAGCTGAAAGTATTATTGTTATGGATACTGAAAACAAGCCATCAATTATGTGGCTTGACTCTGTAGAAGTAACTAAATTAGAAAAGCAGGATTTTATGTCTAAGCCAGATGTATGGGAGGATTTTTCTGACTTTTTTAATTACTTATTAGATGAAGAAGAGGAAGAACGTAAATATTAAGTTAAATTAAATAAGTAAGTAAAAATCAATATTAAAAATATTGAAAAGTAAAATTATAGCGAAAAATAAATGAAAGGCATTTATACATGCAACACTCTTAGTATAATCAATTCAAAGTAACTGTGGAGGAAGAAAATGTCCAAGTTAGACATTAATATTCGATTTTTTATTGACGAAAATAATGATAGTGATATTTGGGGAAAGTACAAATTTATAGAAAATGAGTGTAATGCTATTAGATATTTGTTGATGAAACATAAAGATATGCATAATATTCTGAAGAAAGCTTTTGATTCACCACATGAATGTACAATGGCTTTAGGGTTTTTGCAGTATTTCACGCATCCAGACGAGTTGAAAATCATAGAAAAATTCATGCCACAATTAGTTGATATAGCGATTTATGGAAATCCAACGAATATTACCTACTCTAGAAAAGTGATTGGATTAGTTAATAGAAAATGGTTAGAAGAAAATATTGAGAGTTATATAGAACAGATTCCCATTTTGGGACCAGATGATGAAGAATGGAAATATAGAAGAGTTGCTGAATTATATGTTCAATTAGGTTTTAAAAAGTTACTAAATAATCATTTATCTTTTTGTAGTAACCATAATTCAGTGGAAATAAAAGAGATTGCTGAGGATTACGGGTTTTCAATTTAGTTTAACTTCATTTAAAACTAAATATGACTAAATATGGATTTAAATACTATAATTGAAAAGTACATTTTTCAATCACTGCTTCGAGGACCCTGTCTTGAATCAATCTTACAATAACGACTGATGCCAAAGATATTTTAAATGAATTAGCAATAGTTTGTACATTAAATAGTCATAATTTGAAAAAGGCAAAAGAGATAATAATTAGCTGAATCGTTGATGATTTTAATGTTTTGATAAAATTGAAAATTCAGAAGTATATGTAAAGAAGATGTCATAATCTTTTTCTTTACATATTTTTTTTGTTAGATTCCTTGTTTTAGAATTAGTTCAATCATTGCATAAAATCTATTACTTATATGCCGGATGTACTTAATGAGTGTCTATCGTAAGGATGAAAAAAGCGGAAGAAATCTCCCTTCATATTAATTTTAGTATATAATCACTAAATGTATAAAATGGTATTATATGTGATAATGTGGTTTGGGTTCCTTAGTCTAATTATTACTGACGTTGGACAGACGGTCTAGGGATGAAAGTGATTGAAAGTTCAACTGGAACGACGCATGAAACATATCCAGCTGACATTATGGCATTCGGTAAACAAGCGAAAATAGAGCACTTTAAGGTGAGTTTGATGTTCCACTTCCAGTATAAAACCACTACAAAAAGGATGAGTAAAAATCGTAGGACAAGATTCATTGTGGGGCGGATGGCGGCAAAGAAGGGATTACCGATTCCGAATTGCTTGATGTGAAAAATGTTGTTATAAAAGGAGAAAATATTGATGGAAAAATCGTTTGCTCAAGGTAGTGAGAATATTTTAAAAGATTTTGAAGAATGGTTTGACAGAGTAGGTAGGTCATCATTAAAATCTCCTGGTTTATTCAATATTGAACATATATTTCATCCAATTGATAACCACTATTATTGTTTGAAAATAGATTTCGATAGTAAAAATCTCATAGCAAGATTAACGCTTTGGGAAGAGAAATCAGTGTATCTAGAAGCTATAGATTTGAAAAATGATGAAAATTTTATTAATGAAAACTGTTTTTTTTCAAATTTAAATGAATTAATTAACACAGTGTTGCTATTTATGAGCAAGTTAAATGATAAAGAGAATAGTGCATAGTATGGAATTCAAAAAGATAAAAATTAGCAAAGTATTATAAGGACTAAGTTACATTTAATTGGAGGAAATCAATGATTATAAATTTTAAGTCGACACCTTTAATCACTAGAACAGAAAGAAACATTGATGCAAATGAGATCAATACCAGTTTTCAAACTAATATACATACAAGGCTAATTGAGTTTTGGAAATTTTTTAAGGA
Organism: Lysinibacillus sp. fls2-241-R2A-57; assembly: GCF_030209535.1. Taxonomy (NCBI): domain Bacteria; kingdom Bacillati; phylum Bacillota; class Bacilli; order Caryophanales; family Bacillaceae; genus Lysinibacillus; species Lysinibacillus sp. fls2-241-R2A-57. The sequence continues at coordinate 4,287 of NZ_JARVRU010000086.1, read as the reverse complement.
AGTTACATTTGAAAATGGAATAAATATTTATGGTTTTGATATTGCCGAGGAAAGGAACGGGTTGTACGAAGTAAGTGCTTACGCATCAGATTATATTTTGATTGGGGATGATGGTGGGGGTCAAGGAGTGTTTTTAAAAAAGGATAGCGACCAACTAAACGTATACTATCAAGATTTGGGTGCATTGTCGTCACCTTTTTATTCTTTAGATATTGATTTATTCAGTTGGCTTGAAAATAATCCTGTTATAGATGAAGAAGATTCTCCTTCAAACGAACTTGATTTGATAGATGTGGTAAAAGTGTATGTTGTCAGAATACCAAATGATGCAAACAAATTTATTATGGAAATAAGAAAATGTTTTAATTTGAAACTTTCTATTAACGATATAAGAGAAAAACTGAATGGCTTACCTTTTTTAGTTATCCAAGATATCACTCTTATGAAATATGGAAAAACAATTGAAATTTTAAATCAAAAATACAATTGTTTAGAGGTTCTCAATTCAAAAAATGTGATTTTAATTAGTCCAGCAAAAAATTAGGGAAGTGTACAAGGTGATAGAAAAAGAATACGATTTGCTGCTCGAAATTTTTGAAAAATATTACGACTCATACGAAGAAATGCTTTCCCGAGTTAAAGAAGTAGAAAATGATACAGTTATTTGGAGTGATTCGTTTTTGGAATATTTTCCATACCAAAATGCACTGAATCAATTAAAGGAGCCAAAAATCTATAAAGCTGAGCCCAAATCTAATAAAGGTGTAATAGTAAATAAGTTAAAAAATGGTGAACTGTACTATTCTTATGATAATGAAAATAAGGGATGGGGCAGTGTTTTTTTAATAAAAGAAGATGGAATGAAACTGTATCTTAGGTTTCTAAATAACGATAATGATGAGATAGTTTTAGAACAAGTATATTGTGTAGTTCTTAAAGAGACTGTGATTGAAAAAGTATTATTCTATTTAAAGGACGTTGACTTGGACGGAGACGAAGAGTTGAACGAAGAAACATTTTTGGTGGATAAATATTCATATAATAGCAATCAGGCAATTGATACAATTATAAGAAATGGTTTCTATCATGAAAGTAAAAATATTATACCAACTACCACATTTCGATTTGAGTATGTTAACGAAGATATATTCATATACACAAAGCAATTGAAACTAAATCAAATGGATGTCGAAAAGTTAAGGTGGAAGATCAAAAAATCCAAAATCAAGTAGGCTATTAGAAATGGATAATGTCTGAGGTGCAGTTTTTTCCAAGGTTTTATTGGAACGACATGGTTTGAATCCTGATATAGCTGAAAATGGAGAAAGACTAAAGGGAACAGCACGCTCTCAAAGAAACAAAGCTGCAGCAAGAACACTTGGAAATTATCACGGAGGAAAACATATTCAAAGGAATGCTGCAAGAAATATAAGTGAAAAGTGGAAAAGGGCGGTTGGAAAAACATAGTGAAATGTTATTAGTTTAATGGAGGAGTAGGATGAATTCAACAGTATTTGAAATTCGAAATGAATTATTAGATAAGTGGAGTGAAGTAGAACAGAATATAGACAGTATGATCGATACAAAGTTATCAGAGGTTTCTTATTGGAAATATGCTTCAGATGAATATTATACTCATCTTCCTTACTTTCATGAGATAAATAAATTTAAAAAGGGGAGAATTTTAAAAAATATAACGGAAAGGGAAAGATTTAGTAAAAGAATGATTCATTCTTTCGGATTTAATGAATTAGATCAACTAATTATTATGCAGTATCCACAAGCTGACAATGATATAAAATTTGGTACAGGAACTCAAATATATACTATAAATGGAGATAATAGTGTGAATGCGTATGTAACAAGGTGGTATCCGGAGAGTAATTTCCCTACGAAATTATCAGCTATTAGCGTATTTAAACCTTTAGATGAACATAGTTGGATAGATGTAGGAATTGGTGGAAAAAAAGATTGGTCAGCAATGAACTATATTTATAATGACTCTAACAGAATGGAAAAGGTAGTTTCTTGTAATTCTGATGTAGAGACACCATTATGTTATGATTTCATCTATGATAATGAAGAAAAATTAGAAAAGATTATGATTGGTGAAGTTGTGTGGTGGAAGGGGAAAAAATAATATGAGCGTAAGTAGTTACAAAGGAGCGAAAAGGATGTTTATAGAATGTTCTACTCAACTAACAATACGCGATTTAAACGATGTTGAAACTAAATTGGGATTTAATTTACCACAACAGCTTAAAGAACATTATTTACAATTTAATGGCGGGGTTCCAGTTAAACCTTGTTATTATGCGAAAGATATTGACCTTGAAACAGAAATTGCCGAGTTCTCTCCAATAAAATATAAAAATAACTCAAGGATACTAGAAGAAAGGTACCTTGAGTTTATAAATAGAGATGAACTCCCCAAAAAATATCTCCCGTTTGCAAATGATTGGGATGGTAATTTATTTTGTATGGATCTAGAAAACGAAAGTGTTGTTCTTATTTGGATGGACTTAGGAGAAGTTACAGAAAGAAGCATCAATTTTTTATCAAACAGCTTTGTAACCTTCATTCATAATCTTGAATAGGAACACCAATAAAAAATTGTTATTGGAGAGCTATTTTTATGAATGAATTGTTAAAAAGAATTAATTTTGGTTTTGATGGTTTAATTAGAAGTTTGAAAGTTAACAACTTTAACTCTGCAGAAATTGTTATTTCTGTTCAAGATACTGAAATAAATGAATGGGTCAATATTAAATTTATTATTGAGTCACTTGAAGAATTTAAAATATTAAAAAATCCAAGAATGTCAAATGTAGTATTGTCCTCTGGTATAAAAATCAAAGAGATTTCGGGTTTATATTATATTGATTTTGCTCCATTCTCGGATGAAATAGATTCAGTTTTTGATTTCCGTCAGTCAGACATTTATTTCTCAGGCAAATTATTACGATGGAACTTTGAGAAGTATTCAGAAATCTAATGTTCAGAGAAAAAATCTGTAAAAAAGGTCAAAGCAAATGTAAAGAAGAAGCGATTAGCCCTCTCTTTACATTTGTTTTGTGTGTTAGAAATGAAATTGTTTTATCAAGAAAGACAGATCGGGTTTAGGGTGACTGATTAGTTGAGCGAAGAGTACCTGAAAATAAAAAAGAATATGAGATAGCTTTTTTGAAATATGAAGGAATTATGTTTGTAAGAATATGAACATTGTGAAATAATTTGTGATATCCGTCATGATGGTCACAAGCTAAAAAGCACGAGCATTGATTTAGGAAACGCACCTTTTCGTCTTTGGTCTCCTGAAAATCTTGTCTATAGGCAAGCGGGGTTTCGTTGGATTGGAATGGATCTGAAAGAAGATCCAGAATGGAATCCATTTTGGCTTGTCATTGCAGATATAAATGATGATCCTGTCGTGGTTGTAACTGATAAAGAAGGCTCACCAGTCATGGCATCTTATGAAACAGGTGCTCTTTTTCCGATTGCAAACTCTTTTTCTGATTTTCTGGACTATCTGTCAATTACATTAGAATTAATACAGGGAAAATATAATGGGGAAATAATAGATGATGAATCTTGTGAATTGCTCGAAGGCTTTATAGAAGATTTAAATGAGATGTTAAGTAAGATAAATAAAAACGATGAACTTGTTGAAAATTTTATCGATTATTTATATGGCTAATGAATCCAAATTATTTGCCTCATTGGGTAATAAAGGGTCTCAGACATATGTAGAGAAGACGAGAGGTGTTGTTAATGAAAGTATATAGATTTGTATCTGACGATGATTTTAAAGATTTAACTTTTTTGAATAAGGAAGATGTTCGTCTTTTTTCAATTTTTACGGGACAGAAGATTACTCTGGATTGGAACGAAGAGGTTTTTGGTATCTCAGAAGATAATCTTAATAGAGGAAAATTGTTAGATTTTGATTCACGTTGTTATGGAGATGCATTTATAATAAAAAAGAAATTTGAAAAGCTTTTTATGGAAGAATTTTCCGATATTACAGAAACCTTCCCAATAAAAATCAAAGGCATTTCAGATGAATACATATATATAAATGTAACGAATGTGGTGACAGCAATTAATTTTGATGGTTTAGATATGCAAGAATCTCTTGCAATGTTGCGAGGTACAAACATCAGATTTAATTTAGAAAAAATAGAAAATGAAACTTTATTTAGAGACTCTAAAATTACTTCGAAATATTTTTGTGGCGAATAGTAGAATCAAGTTGAACACTTTAGAAAAATAAAAACATCGTACGCG
>NZ_JARVRU010000081.1:0-26579 GCF_030209535.1 Lysinibacillus sp. fls2-241-R2A-57 | reverse complement strand
GAAAAACCAGTGGAACCGAGTGAAAAACCGGTAGAACCAAGTGAAAAACCAGTGGAACCAAGTGAAAAACCGGTAGAACCAAGTGAAAAACCAGTGGAACCGAGTGAAAAACCGGTAGAACCAAGTGAAAAACCAGTAGAACCAAGTGAAAAACCAGTGGAACCAAGTGAAAAACCAGTGGAACCGAGTGAAAAACCGGTAGAACCAAGTGAAAAACCAGTAGTTCCAACAGAAAAACCAGCGGAGCCAACTGAAAAGCCAGTAGTTCCAACAGAAAAACCAGCGGAGCCAACTGAAAAACCAGTAGTTCCAACAGAAAAACCAGCGGAGCCAACTGAAAAACCAGTAGCCCCAACAGAAAAACCAGCGGAGCCAACTGAAAAACCAGTAGCCCCAACAGAAAAACCAGCGGAGCCAACTGAAAAACCAGTAGCTCCAACAGAAAAACCAGCGGAGCCAACTGAAAAACCAGTAGCCCCAACAGAAAAGCCAGCGGAGCCAACTGAAAAACCAGTAGTTCCAACAGAAAAACCAGCGGAGCCAACTGAAAAGCCGGTAGCTCCAACAGAAAAACCAGCAGAGCCAACTGAAAAGCCGGTGGAACAGGGTGAAAAAACATATGACCCAAAAAATGCGGGTAATGAAGTAGAGGAACCAAAGCCAGAACAACCGGTGGAACAGAGTGAAACGAAAGACTCTGAAGATGCAGGTAATGTAGAGGAACAAAAAATTCCAGAGAAACAAGAAGAACAACTGGCGGAACCGATTGAAAAAACATATGACCCAAAATATGAGGGTAATGTAGTAGAGATGCCATCAGTAGAAAAGCATATCGACAAAGCTGTTCAAAATCAAAAAGTCGACCAAGAGGAGCAACAATCTCCAAATAAAGCTGAACGCTTACCTCAAACAGGAGAAAGTAACACAACTTTATACCAAGTATTTGGTTTAGTCTTAGTAGCTTTATCATGCTTGTTATTACGACGTAACAGAAAAGAAATTTAAAATATAACCCCCTTGTTCACAAACGAACAGGGGGTTTATTTTGTCGAAAATGTTTCTTAGTATTACGTTCGTTTGGAATAAAGTTTAAATTTTTTAGCAGCGTTTATAATTTCAATAAGAAATAGAATGAAAGCTTACTCTATAAAGTAAAAATATTTGCTCATCGCTATAACATGGAGTTATTTCTGTTAGAGGGATGTTTAGGGCTGAAGCAGAGGGAGATACTGCTTAAAAAAATCTAAATTTTATCCCGCATTAACGAGGCAGTAATTTAGCTGTCCTGAAAGAAAAAAGTAAGGAGGGAGAATAACTGCCGTAAAAGCCCGATTGTGAAGACTAATAATCAGTGGGGAATGAAGAGAACCTCGTTGATTAAAGATTTACTTTAAGTCAGATAGTTTAATTGAATACTATTTGAAATAAAGTAAAAAAGTTGTGAAAGAGGCGTAGTGAGTAGCTTTCGTTGGGATAAGAAGTATAGTAATAAAACAATTTTTACGAATATTACAAGTGAAAGCATTTAAGCTTACACGATTGTAATGTAATTGAAAGCCAATACGATAGAGTGTAATACATTATTTTGCGAGAATGTGTATAGAAGCAAGAACAAGAAGCGGAGGAATACACAATGAATGAAAAATTAGAAGGCGTATATGAGGAATACAATCGCTATATATACCACTTATGTTTAAAACTTACTCGCAATAATGTAGAAGCTGAAGATTTGATGCAAGAAGTATGGGTAAAAGTTGTACGCTATGAGGATAGCGTTGCCGAGGTGGAGCATATTAAAGCTTGGCTTACAACAATTACAATGAATACATTTAGAGATCGCTATCGTAAAAAAGTACGACGTAGTAAATACATGATGAACCAACCTGAAACATTAGACGTACCTATTTTAGATTTGGTTCCCAATAATGATATTTCGACTGAAGAAAAAATTGAAAAAGATATTGTTACTAAATTAGTGCAGGATAAAATGGGTCAATTAGATGCGATTTATCGTAAAACATTATGGTATTTCTACATAGACCAATATTCACTTGCTGAAATCTCTTCAATTATGAAAGTTTCAATTGGTACTGTGAAATCTCGTTTATTCCGTGCAAAAGCACGTTTGAAAGAAATGCTTATGGCCGATGTATCAATAGTAGAGTCTGTGCTACCAGCATGATAACATGCATTGGTCGCACTAAATAATTACTTAGACGGAAGTATTCGTTCGGCCAATCCGATAAAAGATGCACTGCAAATTTACTTTGCGATGCATCTTTTTTTAACGCCGGTAAACTAGAGAACACCGCCGCCGGTAAAAGAGCCAGAAACGCCGGTAACCCTTCGAACATCGCCGGTAAAAGAGCCAGAAACGTCGGTAATCCATTGAACATCGCCGGTAAAAGAGTCAGAAACGCCGGTAACCCATCGAACATCGCCGGTAAAAGAGCCAGAAACGCCGGTAACTCTTCGAACATCGCCGGTAAAAGAGCCAGAAACGCTGGTAACCCTTCGAACATCGCTGATAAAATGCCAAAATCGCTGATAAACTCCCGAACATCGCTGATAAAAGAGGCGGAATCGCTGATAAACCCTGAACATCGCTGATAAAATGCCAGAATCGCTGATAAACCCCCGAACATCGCTGATAAAATGCTGGAATCGCTGATAAACTCCCGAACATCGCTGATAAAAGGGCCGAAATCGCTGATAAACCCCGAACATCGTTGATAAAATGCCAGAATCGCTGATAAACCCCTGAACATCGCTGATAAAATGCCAGAATCGCTGATAAACCTCTCAACATCGCTGATAACCCACCAAAATCCCCGGTAGAACCTCGAACTTTCACTCACTCACTCAAATGCAGGGCTAAATGAATCTCTAAATAATGTGTTGGATTGTGTAAATCACGATCTAATAATTCCTTAATTTTCTCGAGTCGGTGGTAGAGCGTATTTTGATGAATGTGTAAGGTGGAAGCCGTTTTTGAAATAGAACGATTTTGATGAATGTAACAACGAAGTGTTTTAAGTAAAGTTTCGTCTTTTTGCTTGTATAACGGAGCTAATATATCATGAACAAATTGTCCAAGCTCTTCTTCGCTTTGCTTGTTGAACAATCGGTTAATACCTAGCTCTTCATAACAAATAATGGTTACTGCTTCTTCTTTTTTTGCTTGGCGAAAAGCTTGTCGGAGTGCTTGGTGACTTTCTTCTGCACTCTGAGCAACATTTAATAAGTGATTCTGTACAGCTCCTATGCCGATTGCCACCTGTTGATGATAAAACTGAATCCAACTAATAATAGCTTGCGTTAATTGTTGTTTTATTTTGTGACGAAATGCTGTATCTCCTTGTAGAATCCAAACGATCGTTTCTCGCTGTGTAAATATAAAATGCTGCCCTTTAAAATATTGCTGTACATGTTGAATGAATTGCATACTATTTTTGTGAGAAAATTGTTTCAGCCTAAATTTTACGACGAATGTTGGTTTCTTAATATCGAGTTCTAATTCATCATAACGAGAATCGATGAGAGGGGCGCGTCCAGAGATAAGCTGTTGGAAAAGCTCAAAACGTTCTTTAAAATTCGTTTGTCCTGTCGCTTGTTTTTGTAGTGATTTTAACGTTAAGCTTATCGCTGCATTTTCGATAATCATACGTTGTTGGCTCGTCAATTTCTCCAACTGCTGAATAATTAAGTAACCGAAAATTTCCCTTTCATTTCGGATGGGGAAAACATAGCCTATATCTATTAATTGTTCCTCTTGAATTGTTGCTAGCTTGTTCATTGTTTCTAACGGTAAAAATGTTTTACGATCGGCTAAATTTACATATTGTATGTCTAATTGTAATAATTCTTTCATTGTTTGAATGATTTTGGTTTCTTGTACATTTTGCAAGGATAGTTTAATAAAGATTTGATGAATTTCATGTTGCTTTACAAAATATGCATTTAACCGTTCTATTTCTTCATATGCCTCCGCATTTCTAATAGCAACTGCCGCCTGCGATGCGAAGCTTTCTAGAAGTCTTAAATCACTTTGATGAAAAGCTCGTTTATTTGTATATTGATGGACAATCATTACACCGAGTTTTCTTTCATTAAAAGTAATCGGAACAGCCATCGATGTATTATTCTCGATTCTTCCTAAATGTACGGCTTCCATTAATGCGTCTAGATTGAATTTTGTAACGTTGCTCATAATCTCTAATGTTTCTTGATAGTTGTAAATGGCTGATACACCTGTTTGGAACGTATAACCTGCCATTCCCTCGCCTAACTGGGGAGCATAATCAAAGATGCGCTCTGTCACACCCGCACTAGCAACTGTATATAAACGTTTCATTTCAGGCTTAAATAGCATTAAAAATCCACGATCAATTACTGGAATAGCAAGAATGGCAAAATCCATGATGGTCTGCAACAGCGTTTTTATTTTCAAAGTTGAATTCATTACGCCCATAAGCTCAATAATTGCTAATTTTTGCTCGCGCTGCTGTATGAGGATTTTCTGATAAAAGGTCTTTTCTAACTGCCAAACTAAAAATTGCTCATCATAGCCAGTAAAGTCTCCAAAGATGATACCTTGTACCATATACTCATTTGGTTCTGGTATGTATAACGTTGCACTAAAGCGTTGCTGTTGTTTATCCCAATGTACTCCTTTAAGATCGGGGTTTATATCACAAGGCCGCCCAGAAAATAAAGACCATTCCTTTGTTGCGCTATAAATATAAAAGCTACAATTGTCATCATTCAATACAATTTCTTCATGTTCCCCTAGAGACATCGTTATTTCAACTCCATTCTCTGAATTTCGGAATATATTCTAATGAACGTTTAAAAACATTGTAAGATATTCTAATGATTTCGTCTTTTGTTTTTCTTAATATTTAGATAATTTAACGAAAGGGGTGGAGTTATGAATGTTGAACTAAAAAACCGCAGTAATTTAATTTTAGGCGTTTTATTCTTCGGATGGATGGTTTCATATATTGACAGAACTGCTATCAGCTTAGCTTTAATTAATATTGGTAATGACCTATCCTTAACAGCCACTGAACTAGGATTTGTTTTAAGTTCGTTCTTCTTTGGTTATGCTGTGATGCAAATTCCTGGTGGATGGCTAACGGATAAGTACGGAACGATTAAATTATTAGTTGGTGCCGTTATTTTTTGGTCCGTTTTCACTGCATTTACGGGATTGGCTTGGTCACTCACTTCACTACTCTTCATTCGATTTTTATTTGGTATTGGGGAAGGTGGATATCCTGCCGCAAGTACAAAAGCGATATCTATTTATTTTCATAAAGAACAACGTACAAATGCTCAAACGACGATGATGTCATCCAATATGATAGGAGGTGCTATCGCTCCTATTATTTGTGCACCTTTATTATTGGTAATGGATTGGCGCAATGTATTTTTCTTAATTTCTGGTCTAGGACTTATTTTTATAATCGCTCTTTTGTGGAGTACTAAAAATGTACAAACATTTACATCAGAGGAGCGGGAGGAAAAAGAAGAGAAGGGCTCTTTTAGGGAAATATTGAAAAATACTTATTTAATGCGTGTGCTTCTTATTTTCTTCTTTATTAATATTGCAAACTGGGGATTAAATACATGGATGCCAACATATTTAATGAAAGTGCATGGTCTTGATTTAAAAAATGTCGGATTCATCGCCGCTATACCAGCAGTGTTTGGAATGATTGGAATGATTATAAGTGGACGTATCATCTCAAAGCTAGGAGGGCGCTCAAAATATGGTGTGATTTTCGGAGCAGTTGTGCTAGCTGTTTGTTTATTTCTCATGTCTACAGCCGCTTCTGCAGCACTTGCTATTACGTATCAATCAATCGCCTTTATATTTGTCTCTTTTATGGCCTCTTTTATATTTACAACGCCACACCGTGTTGTCAATCAACAAAATGTTGGGACAGCTTTTGGCGTAGTAAATTTTGGTGGTCAAGCGGCCGGGATTATTTCGCCAACAATTATGGGCTACTTAATTAATGTATCAGGTGGTTCTTTTAAAACATCATTTATATTTTTAGCCATTATGTGTGTAATCGCTGCTGTGATCGCTGTTACTTTACCAGTTAACCATCAGCGACAAACAAATATAAAATCTGTGGAGGGATATGAACTATGAAACAGCAATTATTTGAGTGGATGCAACTACATGAAGAAACGTTTAGTCATATGGCGAAGCAAATTTGGGACAATCCTCAGCTGGGGTATGAAGAAACATTTGCGTCCTCACTACAACAAGATTTTTTGAAAAAAGAAGGTTTTGATATCGTTACTCCAATTGGCGATGTACAAACGGCCTTTTATGCACAGTGGGGATCTGGTAGTCCAATTATTGGGTTTTTAGGAGAGTTTGACGCGCTTCCAGGTTTATCACAGCAAGTCAGTTCATTATATTCGCCTGTGGAGGAGGGGGCTCCAGGGCATGGCTGTGGTCACAATTTATTAGGAACGGCTGGAGTTGAAGCGGTAGTTGCCTTAAAAGAAGTGATGACGCTTAACAATTTGCAAGGTACAATTCGTTATTATGGGTGTCCAGCAGAGGAATTGTTATCTGGAAAATCGTATATGGCACGCGCCGGTGTTTTTGATGATTTAGATGTAGTTTATACGTGGCATCCATGGACGTTTAACATGACAGCGAACTTCTCTATGCAAGCGCTCGCTGCCATTGAATTTTATTTTTCAGGTCGGACAGCACATGCTGCTGGTGCGCCACATCTAGGGAGAAGTGCCCTTGACGCTGTTGAATTGACGAATGTCGGAGCCAATTATTTACGAGAGCATGTGCCAGACGGATCTCGAATTCATTATCAAATTACAAATGGCGGCTTAGCACCGAATATTGTTCCAGATAGAGCAAGTGTCTATTATTTCCTACGCGGAGCAAACCGTGACGCTGTCAAAGATTTAGAACGCAGACTGATTAAAGTGGCAAAAGGGGCAGCGATGATGACGGAAACAGAAGTGCATTGGGGGATTAAGGCAGGGTGTTACGATACTTTACCGAATCTCACATTAAATGAGCAAATGTTGGCACAGTGGAACGAACTACCGCCATTATCCTTTACAGAGGATGAGCTGGCTTTTGCAAAGTCGTTACAGGCTTCGTTAGATCCTTCTGTTCTTGCAGGTGCTACCCAACAATCTTTTGTACCAAATGAAATAAGTAAGGAAGTATTGGTGGAGCAGGTACTTCATATTCCACAATCTTTTCGCCAATCTATGCAAGGTTCAAGTGATTTAGGGGACGTTTCGTGGATTGTGCCCCTTGGTCAGGTATTTACAACTTGTGCTCCATTTGGGGTCCAAGTGCATACTTGGCAAGCAACTGCTGCCTTTGGATCTTCGCTTGGCATGAAGGGGATGCATTATGCGGCAAAAGTGATGGCAGGAGCTGCGCTTGATTCCTTACTAAAGCCTGCTGTTATTCAAAAAGCTAAAGAAGAATTTGTGAATTTAAGAGCTGGGAAACAGTATGAATGTGGTATTCCGGAAGAAGTACAAGCACCAAATCCGGTTTAAACAAAGTCTTAGGGTGAGGAGAATTCTTCACCCTTTTGATGTATGAAACAATTGGTACGGTTTTATCTACAAATTCAATGGATGAATAAATTTGTTTTTATATACCTGTATTCCGTAATTAACGGTACAGGTTTTTTTATTAACTTGACTTAGAGCTAACTCTAAGTTGTAAACTAACTTTAATCAAAAGAGAGGGATGATGTTATTGTATTCCATTAGTAAAGCTGCTGAGATGTCTGGTATTAGTCCATATACATTAAGATATTACGAAAAGATTGGGTTACTACCTCCACCAAAAAGACAAAATGGAGGAAGGCGTTTTTATACAGAAAGCGATATTCGATTCTTGATGTTCCTGAAAAGTTTAAAAGAAACAGGAATGTCTTTAGAGGATGTTAATGAGTTTATTAAAGACGGTTGTATTTTAGAAAAAATTAATTCCGATGTGAAATCATCACAACTTACTCCTTCTATAAATAAACGTATCGAGATTTTAACAAAGCACTTGGAGAAAATGGAAATAAAAAAGAAGGAACTTGAAGAAGTGATTTCAATAGCGAACGAAAAACTAGATACCTATTATTCAATCTTGAAGGGGGAAGTAGAAATCAAATGAGGCATTTGAAAATATATCTGATGTTAATTGGCTTCTCCATTTTTACAGGAGCTACTTTTAATCTTGCGAAATATACAGTTGGATATTTTTCTCCATCCTCTGCTGCGGCATGGCGTTTCGGCTTAGCCGCAGTGGTAATGCTACTTATTTTATTTTTTTCTGAAGGTATAAATAAAAATCAATTAAAAGAGAATGCCATTTCATATGTTGTTCTTGGAGTAGTGGGAATCTTTGGATTTAATACTTTGTTTTTTGTAGGTTTGCAATATACATCTCCGGTTAATGGGGCATTAATCATGGGACTGAATCCATTATTAACGATGATTTTCGCACGAATTATATTAAAAGATAGTATTACAAAAAAGCAAGTAGTCGGTATACTCTTTGCCCTTCTTGGAGTTTTGTTAGTTATTACACAGGGTTCTATTGAGACTATGAAAACCCTATCAATTTCAGGTGGTGATTTAATAATCTTTGCAGGCAACGTTTGCTGGGCACTTTACGGTGTACTCGGACGTCGATTTATAAAGGACGCTACTCCACTATCTACCACCACTTATACGATGATTACTGGTGCTGTTAGTTTGATAGTGGTTTCTTTATTTACCTCAAATCCTGTCTCTTTACCGAACATTTCGATTGGAGCTTGGGGAGCAATTGCCTTCATGGCTTTCTTTACAAGTGTTTTGGGTTACCTTTGGTGGAATCAGGGGATAAGGGAGATTGGGGCAAATGAAAAGCACCTTTAAAAGTTAGATGTATGTCTAACTTTTAAAGGTGTAAAATGGAGTTTTTACTTTTACCGAGTAGATTCATTGTTGAGTAATTTTGCAAAAATATCACGTAATGTTTGTATTTCCTCAGCTGAGAGCATACCAAACATATTGTTGAGAATTTCGCTAACTTGTTGACGAGATTTTTCCAAAATGTCTTCGCCATCAGGTGTAATGATCAATTGAAATGCTCGTCGATCTGTGGCATGTTGTGTTTTTTCAATAAAGCCAGCATTAATGAGCTTACTCGTTAAAACAGTGACACCACCTGTTGTCACCTTTAACCGATCAGCAATGGCAGAAGGGCGCTTTGGTCCCTCCTGCGATAAGTAGTCTAAAATTAAAATATGGGATTTTGAAAAGCCGAGTACATTTTGATTATTCCACTCGTTTGCCCACTTACGCTCAATAGAGGAAACTACTTCAAACAATGAGGTAAGGGTTATTCGTTTTTCTTGATCCATATAAGGTCATCTCCAAAATTGTTTTAACTTTCTTGTGCCAATCTTGTCATAGCATCTAATTCAAAAGCACGAACTTTACGTGGAATAAAACGGCGGATGTCCATCTCGTTGTACCCAACTTGAATACGTTTTTCATCAATTAAGATAGGGCTGCGTAACATTCTAGGATGAGCTTGGATTATTGCAAACAACTCTTGAATAGAAAGCTGATCAATATCAACATTTAGATTTTTAAAATCGTTTGAGTTTGTCGCAATAATTTCATCTGTTCCATCTTCTGTCATGCTTAAAATTTCTTTAAATTCTGCAAGTGTAAGTGGGTGTGAAGTAATACGTTTTTCTTTATATCCGATGTTGTGATCTTTTAACCATTTTAATGCTTTTCTGGATGAAGAACAGCTCGCTTGTGAATAAATTATAACTGTCATTCTTCATTCCCCGCTTTCTTTTTTAGGATTATATTTTACAAATATCTTATTAGTAAGTTAAATAGGTTATACGTATATCTTACTAGTAAGATATATATAAATCAAGAGGTAATTAAAAAATTTTTCAAATAGAAATGATATTTTTTTCTATACTAAAATATACGCACAAAGAAGCAAAAAGTTTCGTAAATTCAGCTTACAATGATGTAAGTTTACTCAATGTTAATTATAGATGCTTAAAGAATATGAGAGCTTTCCTAATATGAGAGAAATAGTTTGTTTTAATAGCAGTAGATATAGTTGTTAATCCACTGATTATTATTATGATGAAATGCAGATTTTTATGCATAGATAAAAAAATTTTTATTTGAGGTCAAGGAGAAGAGCGTTTTCCAGAAGCTTGAGTGGGTTGGAGAATTGCTCAGGTCCGAGTGAAAACCGCTCGGGTAAGTCGAGAAACCGCTAAGGTCCAAGTGAAAACTGCTTGGGTAAGGTGTGAAACCGCTCAGGTCCGAATGAAAATTGCTCGGGTAAGCCCAAGAATCGCTCAGGTCCCGCGAAAACCGCTCGGGTAAGCCATAAAACCGCTAAGGTCCCGCGAAAAGCGCTCGGGTAAGCCAGAGAACCGCTCAGGTCCCGCAAAAAAACCACTCATGCCCCGCGAACCCCTTAAATTAATGTTCCTCACGCTCAATTTCCAGCCACTAAAAAGAGGGCAGCCCCGAGTGATCCAAGAATCACATTGGTAGCTGCCCACATTAAAATATTTCTAGCTTTGTTGTCCTGAAGTAAACCAGTCTTGGACATTCCAAACTTTTGTTGCTAAACCTTCATAGAAATCAGGTTCATGGCTTACTAGTACGATTGTGCCTTTAAATTCTTTCATGGCACGCTTTAGCTCTTCTTTTGCATCGACATCCAAGTGGTTTGTCGGTTCGTCAAATACTAGCCAGTTTGCTTCTTCCATCATTAATTTACATAAACGTACCTTTGCTTGTTCACCACCGGATAAAGAATTCAGTGGGCGAGTAATATGGTCCGTTTTTAGTCCCGCACGTGCTAATGCTGCGCGTACTTGTGCTTGCTCCATAGAAGGGAAGGCATTCCATACATCATCGATTGGTGTAATTTTGTCTGCCTTTACTTCTTGTTCGAAGTAAGATGGGTAAAGATAGTCACCACGAAAAACTTTTCCGTCCAGTGGGTTTATTTTGCCTAGCATCGTTTTTAATAATGTTGATTTACCGACACCGTTCATACCGACTAGAGCAATTTTTTCCCCGCGTTCAATTTCAAAGGTAAGTGGGGGAAGTAACGGCTTGTCCTTATCATATCCAATGACTAAGTTTTCAGCCTCCACTACATAACGACCTGAAGAGCGTGCTTCTTTAAAGCCGAATTCAGGCTTTACAGCTGTTTCAGGACGATCGATACGCTCTAAACGGTCAAGCTGCTTGGCACGAGATTTTGCACGACCAGTAGTTGAGTAGCGAGCTTTATTTTTCGCGATGAAATCCTCTTGTTTTTTAATGAACTCCTGTTGTTTTTCGTAAGCATCGATATGCTGACGTTTATTGATTTCAGCAAGCTCTAAAAACTTTTCATATGTCGCTGTATAGCGAGTTAATTTTGAAAATTCTAGTTGGAAGATGACATCCACGGTTTCATTCATAAACTCCGTATCATGCGAAATTAATAAGAAAGCGTGTGGATAGTTCCTTAAATAGTTTTTCAACCATGTAATATGCTCTTCATCCAGATAGTTTGTCGGCTCATCAAGTAATAATACTTTTGGTTTTTCAAGTAATAGCTTTGCTAATAAAACCTTTGTACGTTGACCACCAGAAAGGGCAGCAACATCACGTTCTAAGCCGATTGCATCAAGACCAAGACCTCGTGCAACCTCTTCAATTTTCATATCAAGAGTATAGAAATCTCCTGCATCCAGAGCATCTTGCACCTCAGCCATTTGCTCTAGTAAAACCTCTAATTCTTCAGGTGTTGCTTCAGCCATTTTCCCTGTAATTTCATTGAGCTCTTCTTCTTTTTTATATAAAGGAAGAAAGGCATCACGTAATGCATCACGCATCGTGCGACCAGCTGTCAATGCTGTATGCTGATCTAAATAGCCGTAATGCGTTCCAGGAAGCCATTCAACCTTCCCAGTATCGTGGATTGTTTGCCCCGTAATGATGCCCATTAATGTGGATTTACCAACACCATTTGCACCTACAAGACCAATATGATCACCTTCAACTAAACGAAAGGATACATCTTTAAAAAGCGTGCGGTCACCGAATGAATGACCTAAATTTTCAACTGTTAATATTGCCATATATGTTCCTCCAAATTCAATCAATACAATTATGTGAAATAATAGCTATCTTCCTACAGCGTGTTTTTATTTCAATAAGCTTTTCATTATTAAAGTTCTGCTAATTGTTTATTTAACTCCGCTAGCGTTGCTTCCATATTCGCAAGGCGTTGCTCAGCTTTTGCCACTTGATCATTATGACCTGTAGATTCAAGTTTTTCGATGTCGCCTTGTAAGTTCATATAATCCATTTTTAGCTCTTTAATTTGATATTCAATATCACTTTTTGATGGCACGATGATTGCTCCTTTATGTGTAAATTTGTATAACGAAAGCGTGTAAAAGCGATGGAGGTTTGTTTTATCCCCCACCGCTTATTAGTTAAAATCAATCGGGTACTTATTTGGTTTGAATTTTTCGATACTCCACGTATGGGTGAAAATTCTACTATATTGTATCATATTCACCTTCAAAGAATCACTAAGTAGAAGCGATATTATGTCGATCATAAGCGAAATCTAAAAGCATTGACTGTAGTGCTTCATTGTTACTTGTAAGATTGAGTTGACGTTGTTTTTTTACAGCTCGTTCACTACGAGCCTCATGTAACAGAAACTCCATAACAGCATTTTGAATTTGTGATTGTTTCATTTTGCGCCCAAGCCCAAGGTGAATAAAGCCATTCTGTTCACGAGGGAAGGCGTGTAATAGTTCAGCCTCTGTTTGGGCAAGTGTAATACAAGGCACACCATAAGAGGCGATTTTATAAGGTGTATAATTTGCATTACAAATAATAACATCCGCTTTTGGTAATAGTTTTAGGAGTGCGTTTTTATCGCGAAGAATGGCAGTGTTACGACGACTGAGCACCATCATTTGCAAGTCATCGGTCGCATGTCGATAGCTATCATCAATCATCACTGTAATTTGTAGTGGAATTTGTAGCTGCGTTAAGTGTCGAAGAGTACGGTAGGTTAGGTTATGCTCGTCCCCATCCTCAAAGGCAACAACTATATGAGGCGGATTTTCAGGTGTTTTATTGACGGGTCTATCATTAAAGTTTTGGTAAGCTTTCGGTAATGCAAAGTTGAAACTACCACCAATATAATGAGATGGTAAATAATCTTTAACTTCTTGATAGAGTGCTAGCAATACACAGTCACAGGCTTGACCACCCTCACCAAAATCATCAAAATGAATGATTGTTTTGCAGAACGGTCGTAAATTTTGTACTTGCCAGCTTTCAGAGTTACGACCATCTCTTGCAATTAAATCAGGCTGAATATTTTTCATATGCTTCGGTAATTCATCGAAATGTTCAAATAAGATTGGCGAGAGATTTTCATTCATTAAAATTTGAATCCCATCATTTGAAGGGGTCTTTACAAATATGAAAACATTTTCATTTTCAAGTAGCTTTGCCAGCGTTGCAACCCGTTCAAAAGGATACAGCCCTTTATCAATACAGCTTTCAATAATGAAAACAATCGTTTTTTTCGGTTCAGTTGCTTGAGTTTCGTTTTGCAAATGTATCCCATCCTTTCATCTGTCTATTTAAACTATGGTGAATAATGGTCAAGTATGTGTGAAAAATTAGGATTATTAAATTATGACATAATGTAAAAGGTAGGCTCTTTAAATAGGTAGCCACCTCTAAATAGTTTTTTGAAACTCCTAATAAGAGTTCCTTCATTGTCCGATAAATAAAGTAGAGCTATCGGGAATATACATACGATTGTTTTAGTTCATCACCAAAAATAAAATGCGATGTTCTTCCAGCGGTGCGACTTCTGGAACGAACCGAGCTTAGAAAGGGGTACAACCAATGGGAATGCGAGCAGCGATTGTTGTAGGGGCTACTGGATTAACAGGTACCTCTCTTGTCAAACAATTATGTGAAAATGATGAATATATTTCAGTTACGGTAATTGCACGAAGAGAGCTAGCATTTACGGATCCAAAGCTAGAAGTGAAAATTCGTAATTTCGATACTTTAGAAGAAAAAGATATCGAATTTGCACATGAGCTCTATTGTTGTTTAGGAACAACGATTAAAAAAGCTGGATCACGCGAGGAATTTGAGAAAGTTGATTTTGAATATCCGCTAACTATAGCTTCGTTAGCAAAAAAACGAGGAATCCCACATATGCTGGTTATCACAGCAATGGGGGCAAATGAAAATTCTCCATTTTACTATAATCGAGTAAAAGGAAAGCTTGAACATGATCTTACGGAGCTAGGTTTACAGAGACTTTCTATTATTCGGCCATCTTTATTAGTTGGGGAGAGGGAGGAATTTCGCTTAGGTGAAAAGGCGGGAGAGAAAGTTTTAAAACTGGCAAAGCCGCTATTAGTTGGACCATTAAAGCGTTCGAGGTCTATAGAAGCCTCACAGGTTGCGAAAGCGATGATTGTTATTGCACTGAACGGTAATAAACAACCAGTTACCATTTATCCATCTCAGGAACTGGCTAAGTTAGATTTCCCTGAAGTGAAGAATAAGGATGTTTCAAGGGAAAAATTATTTAATTGGGATAAGCACAAAATATCGGGCTATAGCGATGAAGGACATAAAGTAAATCGAGAAGTCGTTATTAATCGTGATAAGTATAAAATAGAGGAAACTGTCGTAGATAAGGAAGTAAATTTTCATCATCGTGAGGATAAATAAGGTTCATCACCAAAGTTGGGGAATATATTTGTTATAACATATTCCATGTATATAAGTTGATCTTCGTTACGACTGGGAGACTCCTTGGGGATTAGCATCACAGTGGAGACCCTGCTGCGAAGCGAAGCTGGACGCCCCCAGGAATCTTTGCTCTGTGCGAAAGCGAAGCGGCAGCGACAAAGCCCCCAGTCGGAATGGAAATCAACCCCACTCTATGGAGATGAGCCAAATAATAAAGAAAGTAACAAGTAATCGACATACCAAGTCCACAATCTGTAGTGATATTTCTTATGTAGACTACGTTCCGCCTAAAGACTGAATTTACGCTTTTGATCACTCCCATTCTTTTCGTGCCTCTTTTCATTTGTTACAATATTATTGTAGAAGATGAATGTGGAGGCAAAATGAAAATGAAAATTTTACTCGTTGATGGCACAATGTTTGGTCGTAAAACTGGTGCTATTTTAGAGCAAGTAGAGCAATATGTTAAAGAATTAGATGCTAGTTTCGAGTTGGAAATTATGCATTTTAGTCAATATAAGCATCAAATTGTAGACGGTTCACCGTTAAACGATGATATGAAGGAAATGATTCAAAAATTTGAGGAAGCGGATGCGTATATTATCGCAACACCGATTTTCCAAGCATCGATCCCAGGTGTTTTGAAAAATGCATTTGATTTCTTACATCCGAAAACAATGCGCTATAAGCCAGTATCTATCGTGGCCAATGGTGGCACATACCAGCACCATTTAGTAGTAGAAAATCAGTTGAAACCAATTTTAGACTACTTCCGTGCACTTGTAACTCCGAACTATGTATACACGCATACATCTCATTTTGATGCAGATAATAATATTGTAGACGAAGATGTGCATAATCGTTTACGTGAATTGGCTCGTGTTTTTGTACAGTATTGTGAAATGAGCAAAACATTGCCAAAAGAAACGATTGATCAACATTAAGAAAAATTTTGATCCCTTGTACAGTGGAAGGAAATCACTGTGCAGGGGATTTTTCTTTTTAACTTCTAGCGGATGTCCAAACACCCGCTGAAATAGAGGAACTCAGTCTAAGAACGCCACGTCCTGTGGCAACGACTGAGTGACCAACATCACGTTGGTTCAAAGCCTCTGGACGCAATTATGCCGAGGCATAATTGATGTATCCTTTTACGATGTGATAAAATTGAACTTTAGTGAATCGGAAGGGAGGGCTGCTCATGCAGGACATAGCTTTACTAGAAAAACAACGCTGTAATCTGATTTTGACAAATAAAGCGAAGGAAGCGGTAGAGGAATGCTCAGCAAATGAGCATGCCTTTTTTGCGTTACAAAAAACTCTCACTGTTTACATCGAAAAACGCAAGGCAAAAACACTTGGTGAAACGTTTTTATCGATTTATTTTAATGCCGAACAAAATGACAAGTTAGCCGACGTCCTTGCAGAGAAAACAGCCATTATGGATTGTGTACTAAAGGTTGAAGGATTGTTAGCTACAAATCTTCGTTTTGTACATATGCGAGGACCGATTAATACAAACCGCCGCCTACCAGCAGCGTTACAATTTGTCACAAAACCTAATAATGGAGCAGGGATTCCGCTTGAACTTCATACAAAAATTAGAGAGTTGCCAATAGCCGAGGAGCGCACAGAATATGTGAAAAAGCGTATCGGGAGCTGGGAAGGCTATTTAAAAATTCAAGAACGTGATGCGACCATTGATGATATTCATACAGAATTCAAGCAAAGCTATTTTAATGAAGATTTTACTCGGCTTACTATTGTCTGCCCTTATATAAAGTCGAAGGAATGGAAGAAACTTGAAGGTCTAAGTGTGAGCATTCAAGGGGTACGCGGTGAAATTGGACAAGTATTAAAGGCTAATGCTGGGAAGCAGACAGTAGAAATTGACTTGAAGCCTTTTGTGCAGAGTTTAGCACGTAAAGATCAGCTTAACCTTCGCTCTAAGCAAGCGAGCTTTAGTAATTTTGCGACATTGAGTCAAATTAGACGATTACGCAATGGCTTTACAAAGCTAGAAAAGGGTGAGGCAGTTAACCCTAATTTAGAGACAATACTTTTTGAAAAACGTCCAACTGTTCGAACAGCAAAGCTCCGAGAGGATATAGTTTTTCACAATAATTTAAATGAATATCAGCGACGAGCTGTTTTAGGCGCATTGTCTGTTGAAGATTTGTATGTAATTCAAGGACCTCCTGGCACAGGGAAGACAACTGTTATTTCTGAAATTTGTCAGCAAAATGTCAAGGCTGGCTTAAAAACACTTGTAGCTTCTCAATCAAATCTAGCCGTCGATAATGCATTAGGACGACTTCTCTCCAATCAAGAAATTCGAATTTTACGCTATGGTAGAACGGAAAGCATTGAAGAAGAGGGTAAAAAATTTATAGAAGAAAATGTTGCGCTTCATTGGCGTGAGCAAACTCTCATAGCGATTGAAGAGGAAATCACGGCCTTTACGGAACGTGAGCAAGAACTGAAATCAAGTATGATCAAGGCTGAGGAAGAGCTAGAAAAGCTTGAGGCATGGCTTGAGGAATTAACAAAAGAAATAGCCGCAAAAGAACAGGCTGCAATAGACGAGCCTATTTTACAGCAGGAAATACAAGCGTTAAAAAAAGAATTAAAGACTGCAAAAGCTGAGCAGCAGGAGTGCGAGGCGCAAAAAGAGCATTACGAAAAACAACTGGCGCAAATCGAGCCTGCTGTAAAGACAATGGAGCAGACCATTGCCGAAAACCCATCAATAGAGCAACTAAAGCTTACTATAGAGGAAACTTCCCGAAAGGTGGAGCAATTGGAAGCGGCTGCTCAATATAAGGAGCTGCAAGAGCAAAAGCAACATCTGACACTGCAGTTCAAAGATATTCAATTGAAATATGAAGAGGAAAGTAACCGTCTTCGATTAATGAAGGAAGCGGAAAAATATATCGGTAATTTAACATCCTATGAGCGAATTCAACGATTTTTACAGCACTATCACATTCGTCCATCCTATGTGCTGTCACAGCAAATTAGTCGTTTACAGCATTTAGAGGATGCCAAAGATTTAGATGCATGGGCAACCATTAATTCACGTCTACAAAAGGCAATCGCAAAGCTTGAAGCATTGGTAGTAGATGAAGAAAAAGAACGTGCCCTTGCTAAAAGTAGATTACAGCAAGTTCAATCGTTTTCATTGCAAAATCTCACAGGTGTTTTTGCGCAGCTTAATAAAGCCTTTGAGAATGATCAAACCCCATCTGCCGAACAAATTGAGAGTTTCTTACTTGGACTATATATGCGTCGTGATTTTGTTTGGCAAAAAGGGGTAGCTCTCAAACAACAACAAGATCATAAAGATCAGGAATTTGAGTCCTTACGTAAAAATGTTGGTGGATTAATACATCAAGAATGTGCAATTACGAGCTTCGACGTCCAAAGCATACAGCGACAATTACAACCATTTTTACAGCATACAGAACGACTTCAGCAGCTAGCTGAGACATTCCAAATCGATGCTGAGCCAGAGGAATCTGTAGAACATTTAAAAATGCTTGTATCGCAATCAAAATCTTCGCTTCAAACTGCACATCAACAACTTGAAGCAGTTGAACAGGCTCATACACAGCTTCTACCAAAGAAAGCGGCCCTTCAAACAGTGCAAACTAGCTTACAAGAGATTGAACAACAGTTAACACAATTAGAAGAAAATATTAAAGAAATTAATATAACTGGATTGAAGAAGGAGAAGCAGCTCACAGCTTGTACAAGTCTCCTACAATCAACACCAGAGCGTACTTTCGAGGAAGTAGAGGAGGCGATTATCTCCTCCAAAACAGCGATTGAGGAATTACAGCGCAAGGAACAGCAGCTACCTCTTCGAAAAAAATTACAAGAGCAATGGCGTGACAAGCTGCAAAACGCTACGGAATATGATTTAGATGAAATTCGTAAATTATATGTGCGTCACGCTAATGTTATCGGTACAACATGTGTTGCTTCAGCAAGTAAGGAATTTATGGAAAACTACCCGACATTTGATGTTGTTATTATCGATGAAGTATCTAAAGCAACACCGCCAGAGCTATTATTACCGATGCTTAAGGGGAAAAAAGTTATTTTAGTGGGCGATCATCATCAGCTACCTCCGTTACTTGGAGATGATACGTTAGAGGAAACGTTAAAGGCGATGTTAGATGAAAATCCGAACTTTGATGGCGCACAGGAATTAAAAAATTTACTGCGTGAATCACTATTTGAACGCTTATTTAATAATTTGCCGCAAACACATAAGCAAATGCTGGCATTGCAATACCGTATGCATGAAAAAATTATGCATAGTATTACACCATTTTACGCAAAAGAGGAAAATGGTCTGCAATGTGGTTTATCAGATTCCGATGCAGCACGAGACCATTGCTTAGAGGGGCAATTTGTGAGCCGTGAAGATCATTTAATGTGGATTGACATTCCTACCGAAAAACCTTATCTAGAGGAGCAGGTAAAGGGAGGAACAAGTCGATTTAATGAGGGTGAATTACAAACAATTCGACGTATTCTAATAGACTTAAACGAGGCTGTTATCGCAGCAAAAGAAGCGGGGCGTATGCCACAGGATGCACAAAAAAGCGTTGGAGTTATTAGCTTCTACGGGGAGCAGGTTAAGAAAATTAATCGCCTTCTGCAGCAGGAATTACAGCTACCACATCTTCAATTTAGAACAGGGACAGTCGATAAGTTCCAAGGTATGGAGATGGACGTCATTTTAGTCAGTATGGTACGTAATACGCCTAAAGGGGGAGACGTTGGCTTTGCAAGAGATTATCGCCGCTTAAACGTTGCCTTATCACGTGCCCGAGAGCTATTACTACTTGTCGGAAGTGCTGAGATGTTTGCCAAACGTGCGAAGCATCAAGATACGCGAGAGATGTACAGCAATCTGTTAGATACAGTGAAATCCTATAACGGTTTGCGTAATCATGAAGGTCAGGTGATGTAGAGTGTCAAAATTACAGCAGCGCTTAATGCGTGAACTTCAGCAAAATCGAAATATTAAAATCGTCAAAACCAATGAATGGTGCATTCCGATTCGCACAGTAGAAGTGACCTATGAGCCCGTTCGTCGTTCCACTATGGATGTCTTGATGACGATGTTGTTAATTAGCATACAGGAAGCGGATTTTGCAAGTACACAAGATTTAAGTGAGTTATTGCTAGTCGATCCATTATTTATTGAGGATCTAGTATCTTTAATGTCTCGAGTAAGTCTTATTGAGCAACAGGAAAACTTCTATAGATTAACATCTAAAGGGCAGCAGCAACTGGAACGTGGCATCTTTGAAGAGGAGTTAGATGTTGAAATGGCCAACCTTTACTATAGTCCATGCCATCTTGCATTTCTTGCTGTCGACGAGGACAATATGGAAGAATATGACGATCTACCAAAGCTATATCGCTATGTGGATCAAGAGGCTGAGAAGCAGGAGCAATTCGAAGAGGCGATGTTAATAGACGCATTGCAGCAAGGTGATGACGAAGAAGCTGGAGCTGGAGCGTCTCAAAAAATCATTTCAAAAATTGTGCAAACAGACGCTAAACAAATTAACGATATCCCGTGCCTTGAATTTGTCCTTCACGACAAAGAGCAGGATATTGTCTTTGTTCGTGTATGGAATGCCCTGTTAAATCAATGGGATCCTAATTTAGAACAACAGCTCACAGAAAAAGAACAACTACAATGGCGTGAAAAATATTTATAAGACAAAAAAACGAACGTGTATCGCGTTCGTTTTTTTGTGCTTTTTGAGGTGGCTGTCGATAAAACGGAAAAGTTGGGTGATAAATATAAAAAGTTAGGTGATAAATTCAAAAAGTTGAGCGATAAATTAAAAAATAGGACGATAAAATGGAAAAATGCCTTGATAAATTTTCAAGCTTGCATATATTAATACAAAAAAAGGAGGGGACAGATGCTAACGATTAGTTTATGTATGATTGTCAAAAATGAAGAATGTATTATTGAAAGATGCCTAGATTCTGTTCAATATTTAGTGGATGAAATCAATATTATTGATACAGGCTCAACTGATCGTACAAAAGATATCGTCCAAAACTATACCTCTAGAATTTTTGACTTTACATGGTGTGATGATTTTTCCAAAGCCCGAAACTTTTCCTTCCAGCAAGCAACGAAAGATTATATTTTATGGCTTGATGCAGATGATGTAATCACAACAGAACATCAGCGCAAGCTACTTCAGCTTAAGCAATCTCTCTATCCTAACGTCGATGCTGTTTCAATGGAATATTATGTAACGCTCGATGCAGATGGCTGTGTAGAGTCTAGTGAAAAAAGATTTCGTCTTGTCAAACGTGCACGTAATTTTCAGTGGCAGGGTGCCGTCCATGAGTATTTAGATGTATCAGGCAAGCTCTATCATAGCGATATAGCGGTTACGCATTTGCCAAGAAAAAGTGATATTCATCGCAATATTCGTATTTATGAGCGTTTAAAGAAAGAAGGGCACCCATTTTCAGCTAGAGAAACATTTCATTTCGCAAATGAGCTCAAAAATCATCAGCGATTTTTAGAAGCTATAAATCACTATCATATTTTCCTAGATTCCAAACTAGGCTCTACTGATGACAATATTCAGGCTTGCTTAAATTTAGCAGATTGCCACCAACAGCTACATGATTCAAAACAAGCAACCCAAGCTATTTTACAATCATTACTATATGATCGACCAAGACCAGAAACATGCTGTCGAATTGGTCATTTTTTTATGGAGCAATTGAAAAATAAAGAAGCGATTTATTGGTATTCACAAGCACTGCAGCAACCTATAGAACAGACAATGGCTATTCACAAGCACGCTTATTCTACATGGCTTCCACATTTACAGCTAAGCCTGTTATACAATCGGTTGCGACTCTATGAAAATGCACACCAACATAATGAGGAAGCGCGGAAATATAAGCCAAATGATCAGCGCATACTAGACAACCGAAAATACTTGTTAAGTCAGTTAAAGAAGTAAAGCCGTCATGGAAAGGGAACATCAATAAAATTAATATATATACCGTAACCAATTAACACCGATACAAAAACAACAATCGTCATAAAAATCACATTCCGAGGTCTGAAAGTTCGAGCATCCATTAATCCATCCCCTTTCGAATTTGTGAACATTCTGTTAACTCAACATATGTTTTGACAGTTAGAGTATGCAGTTCATCGTAAACATTTTTTTGAAGCATAGAAAAAGAGCAAATTTACGATTAGCGTGAATTTGCTTTTTAAATTTCGTCTGGCCTGATCAGTTTTCTGGCATACCTGATCAGTTCTATGATGTACCTGATCAGTTCTTTGGCATACCCGATCATTTTTCCGGTCAACCCGATCAGTTCTTTGGCATACCCGATCACTTTTCCGCTCAACCCGATCAGTTTTCCCGTTAACCCGATCAGTTCTCCCACAATGACTATTATGAAGACTAAGTAGTGGCCCTACTCAATTTCCACCCTGAACTTATGGTATATTAGACAGTACATAGTTAGTAAAGGAGTACGAATATATGGTTAAAAGTGTAGTTATTGCTGAAAAACCTTCAGTTGCACGTGATATAGCAAATGTATTGAAATGTAATAAAAAAGGGAACGGATTTTTAGAGGGTGACAAATATATTGTTACTTGGGCATTAGGGCATTTAGTAACATTAGCCGATCCAGAAGCCTACGATAATAAATATAAAACATGGAATTTAGAAGATCTTCCAATGTTGCCAGAACGCATGAAGCTAGTAGTTATGAAGCAAACGGGTAAGCAATTTAATGCAGTCAAATCACAGTTAACTCGTAATGATGTAAATGAAATCATTGTAGCTACTGATGCTGGTCGTGAAGGGGAATTAGTTGCACGTTGGATTATAGAAAAGGCCAATGTGAAAAAGCCGCTTAAACGTTTATGGATTTCATCTGTTACAGATAAAGCTATCAAAGAGGGATTTGCTAATTTAAAACCAGGTAAAAACTACGATAATTTATATGCTGCTGCGGTCGCACGTTCTGAGGCGGACTGGTATATCGGATTAAACGCGACACGTGCATTAACAACAAGATTTAATGCACAGCTGAACTGTGGACGTGTGCAAACTCCAACTGTTGCGATTATTGCTGCACGCGAAGATGAAATTAAAAACTTCAAACCACAAACGTATTACGGAATTGAAGCGCAAACAGATTCTTTAAAGCTGACATGGCAAGATGCAAACGGAAATTCACGTAGCTTCAATAAAGAAAAGACCGACGTTATTGTCAAAGCATTGGGCAACCAAGATGCAAAAATTGTTTCAATTGACCGCAAGCCTAAAAAATCATTTGCCCCAGGTCTTTATGATTTAACAGAATTACAACGTGATGCCAATAAACTATTTGGCTATTCTGCAAAAGAAACATTAAATATTATGCAAAAGCTATATGAATCTCATAAAGTGCTAACATACCCTCGTACGGATTCACGTTATTTATCATCTGATATTGTAGGTACATTGCCTGAGCGCCTAAAAGCATGTGGCATTGGCGAATATCGTACATTAACAAATAAAATCTTAACAAAGCCGATTAAAGCGAATAAATCATTTGTAGATGATAATAAAGTATCCGATCACCATGCGATCATTCCAACTGAAGGCTATGTGAATTTATCTGCATTCAATGATAAAGAGCGTAAAATTTATGATTTAGTAGTAAAACGATTTTTAGCTGTATTATTCCCAGCGCAAGAATATGAGCAATTAACAGTACAAGCTCAAATCGGTAATGAGAAATTTATTGCCAAGGGGAAAACCGTGACAAATGCTGGATGGAAGGAAGTATATCAAAATCATTTTGATGATGAAGAATCAACGGATGATGTAAAAGAGCAACTGCTTCCTCGTTTAGAACAAGGACAAATGTTAAAAACAAAGCTAATTGCTCAAACATCTGGTCAAACAAAACCACCAGCACGTTTTACAGAGGCAACTTTGTTATCAGCTATGGAAAATCCTACGAAGTATATGGAAACGAACGACAAGAAGCTTGTAGATACATTAAAATCAACAGGTGGACTAGGGACAGTCGCAACACGGGCTGATATTATCGAAAAGCTATTTAATTCATTCTTAATTGAAAAACGTAGTGGCGGCAAAGAAATTTATATTACTTCAAAAGGTCGTCAATTACTTGATTTAGTACCTGAAGAATTACGTTCCCCAATGACAACAGCCGAGTGGGAGCAAAAGCTTGAGCTAATTTCAAAAGGTAAGTTGAAAAAAGACGTGTTTATCAATGAAATGAAAAAGCACACGAAAGAAATAGTCGCTGAAATTAAATCGAGCGATAAAAAATATAAACATGACAATATCTCAACAAAGTCTTGTCCAGATTGTGGTAAGCCAATGCTTGAGGTAAACGGTAAAAAAGGCAAAATGCTTGTTTGCCAAGATCGTGAATGTGGTCACCGTAAAAACGTATCACGCGTCACAAATGCACGATGCCCACAATGTAAGAAAAAGCTAGAACTACGTGGTGAAGGTGATGGCCAAATCTTCGTATGTAAATGTGGATATCGTGAAAAATTGTCTGCATTTGAAGCCCGTCGTAAAAAAGAAGGCGGTGGCAAAGTAGATAAGCGTAGTGTACAAAAATACATGAAGCAGCAAGAAAAAGAAGCGGAACCGATGAATAATGCATTTGCGGATTTATTAAAAGGGATGAAGTTTGATGAATAGGAAAAAAATGTGCAAATCTGATTTTAGATTTGCACATTTTTTCGATTTTATAAGCTGTTTGATTTCACTATAAAAGGTTAGGTTGTTTAGCTAACCACCTAATGTAATCCTTTATTTTTCAAATTCCTCGATGACAATGTCGGGACAGTTTATTTCGGAGAACAATTCATCTATATCTGTTATTTCAAAAGGATACACTACACCTTTCACATTTTTTTGTTGAGCTATTTTTGCTAAGGAAGCAGTTGCCATTGCTGTCGTGTGATAATCAGAAAATGTAGATAGGGCTAATATTTTTACCTTTTCTTTATTATCGATTATTCCTTTTACCTCAACGGTAAGAAAAGCATTTTCATTTTTATGAGGTTTATGTTTTACTACCTTTGAAAGAAAATCCTTGTACTTATGAACATTTTTTATGAAGCCAACTTGTCTTAAAAAAGATACCAGCTTATTGAAGGCATTATCATTCCAAG
Organism: Lysinibacillus sp. fls2-241-R2A-57; assembly: GCF_030209535.1. Lineage (NCBI taxonomy): Bacteria > Bacillati > Bacillota > Bacilli > Caryophanales > Bacillaceae > Lysinibacillus > Lysinibacillus sp. fls2-241-R2A-57. The sequence continues at coordinate 1,492 of NZ_JARVRU010000081.1, read as the reverse complement.
AAGTCCAATAATTTATAGAGTTAATGTCTAACGTTTCTTTTAAGATAGCTTTTTCTGAATGGTCTATACATCTTACCTCTTTTTCTTTAAGGTGATGAAGGAAATCCATTTTTCTTTTATTAGTAAATCCAGATATTACTTTGTTTTCAAACTTTACTGGTTGAGCAATTATATTTAACATATCTAAAATTCCGGAAATCCCAGCTTTAGCATTTGTATTTTGTAATAAACCAACATTTATCTCTGTCACTTCTGAAAAATTTGAAATAGCCTTTTTTACCATTAAGCCTGATAATCCAGGGAAAAATCCAGACATTACAACTGAACCTACATCATTATTTTCTGCATCTTCATTAAGTTCGTTAACTTTCTCTACAAAGTCATAATATGGTGTAACATCTAGACATAATATTTTATTTTTTATACATGCTTTTTGAATATATGGATGTTTTTGTTTCAACACTACAACTACAATATCAATATTTTTTATTACTTGCTTTACATTTTCCTCTTCATTTGCATCTAAATATTGGAATTGAACATCGGTTTTAAAAGAATTCGCTAATGTTTCTCCTCGTTCAGTTTTATAGTCTGTCACTATTAACCTTATTTGATTATCAAATATTCTTAATAATTCACTACAAACTAATTGACCAAGAACTCCAGATGCCCCGACAACCATAATCTTTTTCATTTTAATCACCCGTTTTACACTTTACTGAATATCGTAATATTCTTTCTTTTTATTATACAACCTAGATTATTCATCAACATATAAAAAACCCCACAGAAAAACTGACCTATCAGCTTTTCTGTGGGATTCTCTTTTTCACTTAATAAAAAGAAAGAATCCATTTCTGTTAAGGTTGTTGCGACCAAACAAACACCAAAGAAAGGATTCTTATGATGACTACTTTATCGCAAATTTCCTTACATTAATCGTTCTATCAAATTATCTAATGATGGAGGTGCGCTTTCTTCGGATAGCGGTCATCTTGTTTTTCGTGAATTTGGACGCTCACGGTACTTTAAATTGTCTTCTAGCTTCGTGTATGCATATTTCTTTTGGGACGTACTGACCCAAGTGCAACAATTAGAAATCAAATAACCTTTTTTTTAAATCGACATCGCACAAAGGGTGGAGTTTATCCCAAATCGGATTGTGGGCTTCACTAAAAAACTTATGAAAATCCACAAACTTTAGATTGCTATGAGGGATTCAGGTATAATTTTTTTGCAAACATTATAATAGGAAGTTTTTCAATGAAATGATAAAGTATAAATTTTTTTCAGGAAAAGTGTTGACCTTTTTAAATTAAGGGTGTAGTATTATACAAGTCGTCAAGACAACTACTGAAAAACAATCAAATTTAAATAAATTAGTTGTTGACAGAAAGTTTGAGGCGTGATATTATATAAGAGTTGCTGTTGCGAAACGGTAACGAAATGAACCTTGAAAACTGAACAAGCAAAACGTAATCAATAAAGTTTT